>NZ_JALKAR010000020.1:0-29923 GCF_023015725.1 Loktanella sp. F6476L
TGCTTCAAGCCATTTGGCCAATTTACGACGTTCTTCGAGGTTCAGGTGGGGGTAGCAGCGTCCCATTGATCAACTCCATGCAAGGTTCTGTTTTAATACAGAATTCGCACTTCATTTGTGAATCCACCCCGGTTAACCCAATAATCGTATAATCAGTATTATGTAATACATTCAGGTTGGAAGACTGACTGATTGCGGCCTCCCAGCGTGACCTGACGTCAACTAAAGCGTATGCATTACTAGGTTTTCTACCAGAGATTGATAATGAGCTCTCACAGCTCAAAAATCGCATTTTCATTTTGCCAAACGCTAACAGACTGTTACTACCCATTTATGGGACACTCTTTCTTAGTACTTAACGGACCAAACTTAAATTTGCTTGGGACGCGTCAACCCGAGGTTTACGGGTCAACGACACTCGCTGATATCGAAGACACTTGCACAGCCAAAGCCACGCAAATGAACGTTGCAGTCAGCTTCCTGCAATCCAATCACGAAGGCATTCTGATCGATGCAATCCATGCGGCACGTGGCGTGCATGACGGGATCATTCTGAACGCCGGCGCCTACACTCACACGTCGATTGCGATCATGGACGCGATCAAATCCGTTAGCCTTCCGGTGGTTGAACTTCACCTCTCAAACATCCACCAACGCGAAGAATTTCGACACCTGTCCTATATATCAAAAGTGGCCATCGGCCAGATTTGCGGCTTTGGTGCAGCGGGTTATCCGTTGGCCATGGACGCACTTGCCGGATACTTAGGGACAACCGAAACATGAGCCAGACAATTGCGAAATTGTACGAGCTAACGAATGCAAAGACTGTTGAAGAACTGTGGGAAATCCACACAAAACACATGGCAGCCTATGGGTTCAAACGGCTGATATACGCCTTTACGCGTTACTATTCATCTTCCGCCAAGGTTGCGCTCGGAGACCCACAAGACTGGGTGTTGCTGACCAATCTATCATCCAGTTATGTCGATAAGTTCGTCGAGGACGGTCATTACTTCCACGGTCCCATGATTCAATGGGCCTTGCGCAACGATGGCGCGTGTAGCTGGCGCTGGATGAAGGAAATGATCGGAACCGATCTGGAAAGCCAGAAAGAACACGAAGTCATTGAATTCAATAAATCTTATGGGATCGCAACGGGCTACACACTCAGTTTCCGGTCTGTTTCACAGCGCAGCAAAGGTGCCATTGCGCTGATCGGTGACGAAGGCATGTCGCAAGATAAGGTTGACCAAATCTGGGCGCAACATGGCGATGAACTGATGGTGTTGAACAACGTTATGCACCTTAAGATCCTCGCCCTGCCCCATTCCGGATCTCGCAAGTTGACGACACGCCAGCGCGAGGTGTTGCAATGGGTTGGTGATGGCAAAACGACGCAAGATATTGCGATCCTTCTTGGCCTCACCGCGGCAACCGTAGAGAAACATCTGCGTCTTGCACGTGAGTCTCTTGATGTAGAGACCACAGCTCAAGCGGTACTAAAGGCCGCCTTTTACAACCAGATGTTCGTCCTCGATAATTGATTTCCAGATAAAAGCCTGACCTTGCGGGGAAATTTTTCCAATTTTCGGCAAAAAGGTCAGGTTTCCCTTACTTTCCTTACGCAAGGTTAACGTCCATTGTGAAGGAGTTCCGTGAGTGGTGGCCTAAGGCCTGGGAACTGTGGGTCATACCCCCCGTTATTTCGGGGATAGGGTGATTTACGCGTCGGTGGTTTGGGGGTTTGCCTTCGGACGCCGGCAACCCGATCTTTTGCGCAATGTCCCCGTCCCAATGGACGCGCAAGGTATCATCGGTAAACACTGCGTTCTCCCGACGCTGTGTAGTTTTGGTTTCTTAACGAGTAGAACGATGGTCGCCCCCGGGCGACCATCGGCGTTTGTTAGACCATTAAGAAGTTAAAATCGTATATGATGTCCGTCGGTGTCTCAGCGAAGGTATCGTAGTACGTCACAACCGGTGTATCATCGGGCGCATAATCAGTGACCTTAAACAACCAGGTTTCAGAGTCATTCCCGTCATAATCGACACGCTGCTCTTTAGCGCCATCGGCATAGTTGAAAACGAATTGATCACCGGAATCCAGTTCCGTCCGTGACTGCAGTCGTGTGCCATCGGCATCATACGCAGTGGTCCGTTCCGAATAATTGTAGGCAAGACCATCCGCGGATTTGTCTTCGTCCATCACAAACAAGACGACACCGTCTTCTTTTGCCTGTGTCCGAACGCGTCCATCATCGTAGGTCGTTTCACGGATTTCGATTCCAGCCGCCTGATTATAGAAAACATGCATCGCTTCATAATTGAAGGCGTCCGCCGTATCTTCGATGACTGTGTGCGCCAAACGGCCCTCGTCGTAATAACTGTTCAGTGTCCGTCCATCATCATATGAGACGTTCCGCCCAGTTAGCACGCCATCAGCGCCGTAAACGGCTGCCTTTTGGATGTAATTGTAGGCGTCTGCCTGATCCTCTGTCACCCTAGCGGTCCGCATATTATCTTCAAAGTACTCGGTATCGTAGCGTCCGTCATCGTACTGAACGTATCGATTAACCAAACCGCCATTCGCATCAAACACATCTGCCTTCAGCACAAAGTCATACGCGTCCTGTTGATCGGTCGTGACACGGCTGTCACGTGTGCCATTGGTATAACTGTCCACGACTTCACTGCCGTCATCATAGTGCGTGCGGCGTTCAGTCAACGCACCAGTTTCGTCGAATGCATCAGCCTTTAGCGCGTAGTTAGCGATGTCTGGTGCATCAACGACAATTGTATTCTGCCGTACGCCCGAACTGTAGAAGAGCTCTGTCTGTTCTTGCCCGTTGTCGAAATACGTTTCGCGGGTGCTGATAACGCCGTTTTCATCGTAGTTTGTGTGTCGCTCTGAAAACGACTCAACATCGTAGCTATGATCAAATTCCAATGTTGATGTACGGATTCCATCCTCAAAACGCTCGACCTTCCAAGTGGTACCTAACCCAGACGCCGAAATTTCCGTAAGATTGCCGTTGTCATCATAGGAACGGCCTTCGCTGTAGATGTTTATACCGGCGGCATTCGTGATCCATATGGCCGAAGAACCCGACACGAAATTTTCATGTTTCATGCTTCCGTCATCATAGATCGTTTTGATTGACCCAGAGTAATCCGTGGCGAAGTCCGCTGTTATCGTTTCCCAATCATGGGCATCATTTTGGTCCGTGCTGACTTGATAATAGCCATACCCTCCCAGATCATCAGACGAATATTCGACGAGAACACCGTCATCATAAAGCGTTTCGGCTTCAATCAGATGGGTGACGTCTTCTGCCAGTGGATCAGTGAGGCTCAGGTCAACAATTAGGTGGACCTCGGTTTGATAAACATAGTCTTGGCTGCCGCTAACGTCTTCCCGAGTAACAGTTTTATCGCGCCACGTCGGATCGTCAAATAGTGAAGAAATCTGAGACGTCTTTTCGTATACATCTCCATCATCATAAACGATCCGTGTCGATGAAATTCGAGGGTCTTGGTCATACGTCCGGACATAGCTGTCCCATGACTTCACGTCCCCCAAATCATATTGCGCGACACCCGTGATTGCGCCGTCTTCACCATAGGTCGTGTTCTTTTCAAGTCCGGTGTCGTCGATTGTCTGTTGGAATAGACGTTGGCCAGGGTTGGTTTCTGAATAGTAGGTAAGAATGCTGTCCCAGCTATGCAGGCTCCCTGCCCCGATCGGCAGATCCGACATCAACGACACTTGGCCAATTGTCTCGGTTACGATGTTCAGCGGATCGACATAAGCATCGGGATAAAAGTCATCCTGTCGGGTCGTTCCGTTATCATACGTGGTCAATTTTGATGTCAGCAAACCACCGTCATCAAACGTGCTTTCAATTGTGGTCCAACCATAAATATCGTCCGGGTCGGTGCGGGTCTCAGTCGTTGGCATTCGTTAGTCTCCAAAAGGTTAACTCTTCCAGAGGTAGAGCCGAAATGCGGTACGAATGTGGCAAACCAAACTTATGAAACCCCATAAAAAACGGCGCGTATGTCAAACATACGCGCCGTTTCAAAAGCTTGGAAAATGACAGCTTAGCTGTTCATTTTTGCAACTTCAGCGGCAAAGTCTTCAGCTACAACTTCGATGCCTTCGCCTTTTTCAAGACGGACGTAACCAGTGATTTCAACACCAGCTTCTTTGGCAGCTTCTGCAACTGTGTGATCTGGGTTCACAACGAACTGTTGGTTCAGCAGTGTCACTTCAGCCATGTATTTCTTCATACGGCCAACGATCATCTTTTCGATCACGGCTTCTGGCTTGCCGGACTCGCGTGCGATGTCCATCTGAACTTGCTTTTCTTTCTCAACAACAGCTGTGTCGAGGGATGCTTCGTCCAGCGCAGCAGGGTTCGTCGCAGCAATGTGCATCGCAACCTGACGACCAAATGCAGCGTTGTCGCCTTTCATAGCAACCAGAACGCCGATGTTGCCCATGTCTGTGGCAGCAGCGTTGTGGACGTAGGAAACCACGTTGTCGCCTTCCAGCGCTTCCATGCGGCGAACGCCCATGTTTTCGCCGATTACAGCAACAGCATCCGTCACAGTCTGCTCAACGGACTTGCCGTTCATGTCAGCTGCTTTCAGTTCTTCAGTTGTGTTCACGCCCAGTGCAACAGCCGCGATACCGCCAACCATTTTCTGGAAGTCAGCGTTCTTACCAACGAAGTCTGTTTCAGAGTTCACTTCAACAGCAACACCTTTGTTGCCGGAAACAGCAACAGCAACGAGACCTTCAGCAGCCGTACGGCCGGATTTCTTCGCAGCTTTTGCGAGGCCTTTGGTGCGCAGCCAGTCAACAGCAGCTTCCATGTCACCGTCGTTTTCTGTCAGCGCCTTCTTGGCGTCCATCATGCCTGCGCCAGTGCTGTCGCGCAGTTCTTTTACCATTGCAGCAGTGATTGCCATCTGGTGTCTCCTAAATGGAATTTCGGGTCCGGACAGGAGATACCCCTGCCCGGTTACAATTTTGCGAAACGCAGTGCTTATTCAGCAGCAGCTTCTTCAGCAACAACTTCTTCAGCGAACTCTTCCATTGCGCCAAGATCAACGCCAGCCGCGCCCAATTGAGCGGACATACCGTCAAGTGCTGCACGTGCTGCGAGGTCTGTGTACAATGCGATTGCGCGTGCTGCGTCATCGTTGCCTGGGATCACGTAGTCAACGCCAGCTGGGGAACAGTTGGTATCAACAACAGCGACAACTGGGATGCCCAGTTTCTGTGCTTCTGCGATGGCCAGGTCTTCTTTGTTCACGTCGATGACGAACAGAAGATCAGGAACACCGCCCATTTCGCGGATGCCGCCCAAAGACGCCTGCAGTTTGCCCTGCTCACGTTCCATGCCAAGACGTTCTTTCTTGGTCAGACCAGCAAAGCCGTTCTCGGATGCTTCGTCGATGGACTTCAGACGGTTGATAGACTGGGAAACAGTCTGCCAGTTTGTCAGTGTGCCGCCCAACCAACGGTGGTTCATGTAGAACTGAGCAGACTTTTCAGCTGCATCAGCGATTGGCTTAGCAGCCTGACGCTTTGTACCAACGAAAAGAACGCGGCCGCCTTTAGCGACTGTATCACGGATCACGTTCAACGCTTGGTCAAGCATTGGAACTGTCTGTGTCAGGTCCATGATGTGAATGCCGTTACGGGAACCATAGATGTATGGGCCCATCTTTGGGTTCCAGCGCGCTGTCTGGTGGCCAAAGTGTACGCCTGCTTCGAGCAGCTGACGCATGGTGAACTCAGGAAGAGCCATGTCTTATTCCTTTTCCGGTTTCTAACCTAGGACGGGGGTATCAATGCGGGTGCATCAACCGGTGGATTGTCTGGGATTTCTCCCCATTCAACCCACCCCGTCTGGGGATTTCGTAGCGGTCCATTAGCGGTGGTTGGTGGGCATTGCAAGTGTCGGATGCCTCCGGCGGGGATATTTTGGGCCAAAAGAGGCCCGCGTCGCGCTAGAACGTTAGAATAGTTGATAATCGCCACTGAAACCAGATCAACGACGGGTATGCGGCGAGCCATATCCAGAAGAATCGGTTCAGCCCGAACAGGCAGGCGTTTGCGAGGTGGAAACTGGCACCAATTCCCAGTCCTATGATCAGTGCGGTACCGTCCAACAAGGTCAATGGGAACAGAACCTCGAACAGCATCACCGCCCAGGACATCACCAACAGCAGCGATTTACGCTGCGCAAGACGGCGTAGTTCTTCACTGACCGGATAGGCCGAAAACGCAAAGACATCGGCCAGCGCCTGACCGGATCGCCAAGCGGGGTTCACGATCTTGATCTGGCCCGAGATGAAATAGGATAGTGTCACCTGCACCGCGAGGTACGCCAGCGCCATTTCTTGCCAAAGCCGCACCGGCAGTCCGTGGGCCGCCGTCACACACCACAGGATAAGCAGGCTCATCTTATCGCTGCCGCCGTTATACGGCCCGCCAAAGCGTGACAGATTGCGCAGGCTGATGGCACAAAGCACCACCAGACAGAACGGCGTGGCGATACTGACAAGCAAACCGACACAGCCGGCAGCACGGGCCCCAAACCACAACCGATCACTGCGTGTACCGACGGCAAGATGTTCAGCGCATTGTTGAAGAAAAGCCAATGCCATCACGAATTCAGTCAGGCGCAACGCCACATCAAACTTCATGACGTTATCTCGGAGAGCAACCTCATTTCGGAAAGATACGTCACTTCCGGCGCTGCCCGACTGACAAAAACCAGCCGAAACTGGACCCGATCCGCAGCCTGAACACCCTGCCCCGCCAGATCACGTCCCAACCGGTTCCATATCTCGTTCAGCGTCTCATGGTCGGGCGCTAAGGTCAGCCGCTCGGCCAAGCTGACCATATAAAGCGCATCATTCCACTGCGGGTTCCAGATCAGCCGTCGGGCCATCTGCCACCCTGAGATGGAAAAAGGACGCGGCCGGTATTCCCGCCACGTCCCTTTATTTATCATCCATTCCAGTCGCGGTGACGGTTCAACCGTTCTGAAGAACCGCCAAGACGGGATTAGCGCGGGAAGGAGCAAGGACAATACGTGGGCCACGGCCTTGGCCTAACACCCACGCATTTACCAAGCCGTTAAGTGCTTAGAGAAACACCCGTTCGATGACCCAATAGATACCGATGACCGCAATAAACACGGACGCAGGGATCGTCACGATCCGGCGATACGCGTCCACATGATCACGCATGACCACTGAACCGAAGCACAGACCGAAGATCATCAGCATTGGGGCCAAGAACACATATGGTGGGTTCTCGAGCACCTCGGCCATGCCGGAAGGCGACCAGACCAACAACGCAATCGTCGCGGCAATCAAGACGGCGTAAACGGCCATGCCCTGATTGGCCTCGTTGGCACCGCGGTCGATACGGATCGCCTGCCAAACAGCCAAGAACATCATCGCGATCACAGCCAACTGGCCGACTTCGACGCCGACGTTGAAACCAATCAATGCGGGGACAAACGTTCCATCCGGCAAACCGAATTCGGCCAGAACAGACGCAAAACCCAGACCGTGCAGCAGACCAAATCCAAAGATCACAACCGGCCGCCATGGGCTAAGATTACGCATAAAGATGTTTTCAATCGCGACATACGCGATGGACGAGGCGATCAACGGCTCAACAATAGCGCCCGAAATCGTAACGTACCCAAGTGCCGCAGCAGCCAATGTGATCGTGTGGGCCAATGTGAACAACGTGACCTGTGTTAGCAAAGGACGCATCCGTGTCGACAAGAAGAACAGGCCGAGGACAAACAGGATGTGGTCCAAACCCTTTGGCACAATGTGATCAAAACCAACGGGAATGTAGTTCACAAAGGTTTCCCAACCGCCGGCCTGATTACCACCGGCCAATGCGATCGGATCCGTCAAAGCACCCGCTTCGAGGAAACCGTCATAGGGCGCATCCACGCCTTGTTGGCGTAGTACTAGCGCGCCGAATTCTTTGGCCCAACCGACCTGTACAGTCTCAGGTGCAGTCCCATCCGGGAATGGCGCGAAGAAAGAAACGTAAGTTTCACGGATCGTTTCGACATCGCCTGTTTCAGCGATTGTGAAACCGGACAACTCCGGCGTAACCGCTGTGCCGTCCATCAAAATCGTGACACGATCCGCCATTTCAGGCCAGAACGCTTCAAACCGTGCGCCCAATTCTTCGGCGGACAACGCCCGCAATGCGTCGTAGTCGGCGGCTTGTGGCGCATCATTTGTGTCTGCGGTTTCCGTCAGATCGATTCCGGCGATAAAGCTTTCAACGTTCAAGCGAACATTGAACGCAAGACTATCATCAACCTGCTCCATATCCGCGATGGCAGGCAGAACTTCATGCGCCCGCGCCGGTAACGCTGACGCGAGCCAGATCGCAATCATGGTTGACACGGCGGCCAGATGCCACAGGTTGTTAACCCAGTTAAAGGATTTTAAAATGCGCATCTCTGCCCTCGTTTTTGCACTTTCGTCTCTCACCGTTGCTCCAGCCGTTTCATCGGCGCATGAGCTTTGGTTAGAACCACTTGCCTATCAGGTAGAGCGCGATGGTCAATTGCAAGCGCAGATCAAAAACGGCGAAGACTTTGCAGGGACAACCCTGCCCTATCTCGACCGTCGTTTCCGCCACTTCATCACCTTCAACGATGGCAACGGGATCAAAGTGACGGGGCGCAATGGCGATATTCCTGCGCTGAACATGGCTGCCAGCCGCAACGGGCTTAACGTGTTGGCCTACCAGTCAACGCCAGCCACGATCACCTACGAAAGCTGGGAAAGGTTTCAGAAGTTCGTCGATCACAAAGATTTCGGCGATGTGCGGCCCGAGCATGACGCGCGCGGCCTGCCGGAATCAGATTTTACAGAAACCTACGTGCGCTATTCCAAATCACTTATCGGCGTTGGCGACAGCACGGGTGCGGATCAACGGGTTGGATTGGAGACCGAAATGGTCGCACTGACCAATCCATACACCGATGACTTGTCCGAAGGCTTCAAAGTTCAGTTGTTTTACGGCGCAGACGTCCGTGCCGATGAGCAGATTGAAGTCTTCGCCAAAGCTCCAGATGACACTGTGACTGTCAGCCTCGTCCGGACCGATGCAGATGGTATTGCCACGATTTCAGTCACGTCCGGCACAGCCTACCAGCTAGACGCGGTTGTTTTGCGCGCAGCAACTGGTCAGGCCGAAGCCAGCGGTTCGGCTTACGAAACGTTGTGGGCAAATATGACGTTTATGGCCCCCTGATCGCGCTTGTCCTTTCGTCTGCCCTAGGTCAGAAGTCGGGACATGACACAACAAACAGATATCCTTTGTATTGGATCAGTCCTGTGGGACGTGATCGGACGCGCAGCCAGCCATATGCGGGTCGGCAGCGATGTGCCGGGGCGGATTACACGTTTACCCGGCGGTGTGGCGATGAACATCGCAATGACGTTGTCGCGGTTCGGGCTGACACCTGCCCTTCTGACGGCAATCGGTAAAGACGCAGAAGGTGATGAACTCATCGCCGAAGCCATTCGAATGGGTATGATCACCGACTATGTGTATCGGTCCGACGATTTACCAACTGACGTATATATGGCCATTGAGGGTGCGAACGGCTTGATCGCAGCCATCGCCGATGCGCATTCTTTGGAAGCGGCAGGCGCGAAAATTCTACGTGCCATGGAAGACGGCCAACTCGGTACGCCAGATGCGCCATTCGACGGACCCGTAGCACTGGACGGCAATCTGACGGAAGAACTGCTGCAACAGATCGCGACATCGCCTCTATTCGCGAAGGCTGATCTGCGTGTGGCACCCGCATCACCGGGCAAAGCCAACCGCCTTCTTGCCCTGCTCGGTCATCCATCAGCGACGCTCTACGTGAACCTCGAAGAAGCTGGTCTTCTGTGCCAAACGACCTTTGAAACAGCAAACGACGCAGTGCACGCCTTGTGCACGCGTGGTGCACACCGTGTGCTGGTCACCGATGGCGGAAAAACTGCAGCCGAAGGCACCGCTGGCGACGTGATCGAAGCAACCCCGCCCGCCGTAATGGTTACCCGTGTGACCGGCGCTGGCGACACCTTTATGGCGGCCCATATTGCATCCGAAGTGCAAGGCATGGACCGCACCGCAGCCCTGACGCGCGCGCTGAACGCCGCCGCCACCTACGTATCCGGAGAAACACCCCTATGATCCCTATCAGCTATAGCGCCGAAGTCGCCGCAGCCCGCGAAAACGACACACCGATCGTGGCGCTTGAAAGCACGATTATTACCCACGGCATGCCGTACCCGCAGAACGTGGAAACAGCACGGCGGGTCGAACAAGATGTACGCGATAACAACGCAGTACCGGCTACAATTGCGGTGATGAACGGCGTTTTGCACATCGGTCTGTCCGACGATGAACTCGAAGCACTTGGCAAATCCGAAAACGTAGCAAAACTATCGCGCGCGGATATCGCCGCCTGTATCGCAACGGGTGGCACAGGTGCCACAACCGTTGCAGCCACGATGATCGGCGCGGCCCAAGCGGGGATTTCGGTCTTTGCAACAGGCGGTATCGGCGGGGTCCACAAAGGGGCGGAAGAAACCTTTGATATCTCTGCCGATTTGCAGGAATTGGCACTGACACCCGTCACTGTGGTTGCAGCAGGTGCAAAAGCGATCCTCGACTTGAACAAAACCTACGAAGTCCTTGAAACCCTTGGTGTTCCCGTGATCACACTTGGGCAAGATATGCTACCTGCATTCTGGTCTGCCACATCAGATTTGGCGTCACCATTGCGCATGGACAATGCAAGCGATGTCGCAAAATCACATGCGATGCGCGGTGAAATGGGTCTGTCCGGCGGCCAGCTTGTTTGCAATCCAATTCCCCAAGACGCCCAGATACCAGCAGAGGTTTTGGCACCCGTCATCGCACAAGCGCTCGCCGAAGCTGACGCGCAAAACATCAACGCGAAAGCGGTCACGCCGTTCTTGTTGGGTCGCATTTTCGAACTGACAGAGGGCCGATCGCTAACTGCAAACATCGCACTGGTACGCAACAACGCGCGGGTCGCCGCAGAAATCGCGGTAGCACTCAGCAAAACCTAACCCGCCCGCCCATCACTTCGGTCTGGCCTTGTGGCCTTCACTGCAAATCCCTACATCCATGGATAAGCAACTGGACCTCTTATGAAAAACGATCAAATTCCACAAACGCCGCCGCCCCCGCGCAAACACGGTTTTTTTGCCGGTGTGCGGGGTAATTTTCTGGCCGGTTTGATCATCGTCGCCCCCATCGGGCTGACGTTCTATTTCATATGGACCATCGTTGGCTGGGTCGATGGGTGGGTCTGGCCCTTTGTGCCAACCGCCTACCACCCCGAAGCGCTGATCAACCGCTTTTTTGGAAATCCGGAAAACCCGATTAGCGTGAACGTGCGTGGGATCGGCGTTGTCATCTTCTTGCTGTTCACAATCCTCGTCGGTTGGATCGGCAAAGGGTTGATGGGTCGGTCGCTGATCCGGTTTGGCGAACGCTTTGTCGAACGGATGCCCGTCGTGCGTTCGATCTACAACGGTGTGAAGCAGATCGCAGAAACCGTTTTTTCCCAACGGGATACGTCGTTTGATAAAGCCTGCCTGATCGAATATCCGCGCCGTGGCATTTGGGCGATTGCATTCATTTCGACGAATGCAAAAGGTGAGATTCACACCAAGCTATCCGATGGCGACGACATCGCGACGGTATTCCTGCCAACGACGCCGAACCCGACATCCGGCTTTTTGCTGTTCCTACCGCGCCGAGATGTCAAAGAACTCGATATGACCGTCGAAGACGCAGCCAAATTGGTGATTTCCGCGGGCCTTGTTTACCCGAACACAACTGATCCAACAAAGCCGCCCGCACCATGATCTCAGCCGCCGTTACCGGGTTTGCGACAGCTTTCGCTTTGATCCTCGCCATTGGTGCGCAGAACGCCTTTGTTCTTCGGCAAGGGTTGCTGAAAACGCATGTGTTTCCATTGGCGCTGTTTTGCGCGCTGTCCGACGCCGTTCTGATCATCGCTGGTGTCTGGGGGTTTGGGGCCATCGTAGCCCTTTGGCCCGCACTTCCGACGATCATGGCTTACGCGGGTGCCGCGTTCTTGTTCTGTTATGGTTTGATGCGGTTTTGGGCCGCATATGTTGGTGATTATGACATGCAGCTTGCGGGTCAGTCAGGGACGCTGGCCGCGACCATCGCAACTGCGGCTGCCTTCACGTGGTTGAACCCGCATGTCTACCTCGACACGCTCGGGCTGATCGGCGCGATTTCAACGCAGTTCGAAGGCGCTGAAAAGCTAGGCTTCGGAATTGGTGCAGTCACGTCGTCCTTCGTGTTCTTCTTCAGCCTTGCCTACGGCGCGCGCCTACTGGCACCGCTCATGCGATCCGCAAAAGCATGGCGGGTCTTGGACGTCCTTATCGGCATCGTCATGTGGGCTTTGGCGTTCAAGCTATTGTTTAGCTGAACATTTCTTCCAGATCGACGGTGCTGCGTTTGTTCAGATCAGCCTTGTGATTTTTCAAAAAGACCGTCGCCGCCGCCTGCCCGGCTTCAAACAAGCGTGCAAGAATGACCGGTGTCGGAATCGTCTTCGTCGCCACGTTCAATTCGTTCATCAACTCATCGTCCGAGATCATATGCACGAGCACATTTTTCATGCTGCCTTCAGGCAGTTTGTGATCAACTAACAGACGCTTCACAAACGCAATCGCGCGCAGTTCGCGCAATAATGACGTGTTAAAGCTAATTTCGTTGATCCGGTTCTGAATGGCCTGCGAATTCATAGGCAGCTCATGACGACACAGCGGGTTGATATTGATGACCAAGACATCGTCCGGCAAATGTGGCTCAAACAAAGGAAACAGCGCTGGGTTTCCGGTATAACCACCGTCCCAATAGGCTTCCATCTTGCCTGTGGCAGGGTCAACAAATTCGACAGCTTGGAACAGGCTTGGTAGACAAGCCGAGGCCATAAGCGCCTCGGGTGACACATCTTCTCCCGTGAACACGCGGATCTTTCCTGTACGCACGTTGGTGGCGCAGATGTTGATTTCCGGCCCTTCGGGATTGCACACCTCGTCGAAGTGGAAATCGCGGACGATCTTTTCCAACGGGTTCTGCAGTGCAGGCCCATACAGGTATGGAGACATCAGTTTTGTCGTCAGATCAAAGGCTTGATACGCTGGTGACATCTCGAGCACTTTTGCCATAGCGGCGGCATTTGGCGTCAGCCCGCTGATCCACCCCGTCCAGCGGTCGTCCGTGACCGCACCGACCTGTTCCCAGAACCAGCGTAGATTATCGCGGGCACCTTGGCGTCCACCCGCGACCATACCGGCCTTAAGGGCGGCAGCATTCAACGCCCCCGCAGACGTACCAGAAATGCCTGCAATTTCGATGTCTTCGTCTTGCAAGATGACATCAAGCACACCCCACGTGAACGCCCCATGGGCCCCGCCACCTTGCAGGGCCAGATTGATCTTCTTCGGTGCCATTACAGCGCCGTCCAGCCGCCATCGACGCTAATCGTTGTGCCGGTGATCTGCGCCGCTGCATCCGAACACAAAAACGCGGCAGTGCCGCCCAGCTGTTCAGTGGTTGCAAATTCCTTGGACGGCTGACGTTCCAACAAAACCTCCTTGATGACGGTTTCGCGGTCCATGCCGTATTCCTTCATCGTCTCAGGGATTTGCGCATCTACCAGCGGCGTCAGCACATAGCCCGGACAGATGGCATTTGCCGTGATCGGTTCCTGCGCAGTCTCAAGGGCCACCACTTTGGTCATGCCAACGATCCCGTGCTTCGCTGCGACATATGCGGATTTATACGGGGACGCTGTCAAACCGTGCGCGGACGCGATATTGATCACCCGCCCCCAACCTTTTTCGCGCATACCTGTCAGAGCAGCGGCAGTGGTATGAAACGCAGAGGACATGTTGATCGCGATGATCGCGTCCCACTTGGCTGCGGGAAATTCCTCAATCGGAGCCACGTGCTGAATACCAGCATTGTTGATCAGGATATCGCATCCACCTGATTCGACGATCAACCTGCGACAGTCATCGCCTTTGGACATATCGGCGGCAACGTATTTCGCCTCAACGCCAAAATTCGTGGCGATCTCAGCGGCAAGCGCATGATCTTCGTCACGGTCGGTAAATGAATTCAAAACAACATTCGCGCCCTGCTTTGCCAATTCGCGCGCGACGCCAAGGCCGATGCCAGAATTTGAACCTGTGATGACGGCGGTTTTACCTTGAAGGGACATGGGAGCTCCTGAATACGAAATAATGGGTATCTTTGGTGTTGCTTATACATGCTGCAACTGCGAAAGACACCAAACGTTCCGCACCCATCGGTCAATCAATGGGCGCATGACGGGAATGTGAAAATTCAAAAAACCACCCGGCCAAAAAAAACGCCCGCACAAGGCGGGCGTAAGTCATTGAGGCAGGTTTCATACAGGCAAGAAACCTATCGAGCAGTGACTTCTTTATAAGCAATGACTTGCACGAGTCCAAGCTAAAAGTTTGAAAACCCTGACAACCCTGTTTACGCTGAGGATCAACACACATTGGGACCAGGGGGATTGTCACCAAAATGATAACAGAGTTTTTCAAGCCACTTTCCAAGATCGGCGCCGCATCGGCACTGATTCTTACTGCGGGAACCGGCCATGCCGAACCGCAGCATGGCATCGCTATGTATGGTGAACCCGCACTTCCACCAGATTTCGTGTCCCTGCCCTACGCAAACCCTGACGCGCCCACTGGCGGCAAAATCGTCACGGCGAACGTCGGTAGCTTCGACAGCCTCAACCCGTACATCCTGAAAGGCTCTGTTCATTGGCAGATGCGTTACTTGATCGGTGAAAGCCTGATGGGCCGTTCTTTGGACGAACCATTCTCCCTTTACGGCGTTCTAGCCGAAACAATCGAGACCGGACCGAATCGCGAATGGGTTGAATTTGTGCTGCGTCCGGAAGCTAAGTTCTCTGACGGCAGCCCCGTGACCGTCGAAGATGTGATCTGGTCGTTCGAAACACTTGGGACGGTTGGCCACCCGCGCTACCACGGCTTCTACGAAAAGATCGACACGCTTGAACAAACGGGTGAACGATCCGTGAAGTTCACGTTCAACACCGAAGACCGTGAATTGGCACTGCTCGCAGGCCTGCGCCCGATTCTGCAAAAAGCCCAGTGGGAAGGCGTTGATTTCGCCGAATCCGGTGTCGACATCCTGCCGATCACATCCGGTCCTTACGTGATCGACGATTTTGATGCGGGTCGTTTTATCTCGTTGAAGCGGAATCCCGATTACTGGGGCCGCGACGTCGTTCCGTTTATGAACGGTGTCCACAACATCGACGAAGTCCGCCTTGAATTCTTTGGTGATGAAACAGCTGCTTTCGAGGCCTTCAAAGTCGGCGAAGTGAACACAAACCGCGAATTCAACGTCGCGCTTTGGGATACGACTTACAACTTCCCGTCCATCGAATCCGGCGACGTTGTGAAATCTGTCCTCCCACATGAACGCCCATCAGGCATGACCGGCTTTGTGATGAACACACGCCGCGATCAGTTCAAAGATTGGCGTGTACGTGATGCGTTGATCCATGCGTTCAACTTTGAATTCATCAATGAATCAATGACCGGCTCAGCACAGCCTCGGATCACGTCATATTGGTCGAACTCTCCGCTCGCGATGGACGAAGGTCCGGCAACAGGCCGTGTCGCTGAATTCCTCGCACCATTCGCAGATGATCTGACGCCCGGCACCTTGGAAGGCTACACCCTGCCCGCCTCAGACGGATCCGAACGGAATCGTTCGAACATCGGTGCAGCACTCGCACAGTTCGAAGCTGCTGGCTGGACCGTGCAAGACGGTGCCTTGAAGGATGCGGACGGGAACGACTTCACGTTTGAAATCCTGTTGCAGGTGGGTGCTACTGAACCGCAAGCGATCATCGACATGTATGTCGAAGCCCTATCGCGGGTTGGTATCACGCCAACATTAGCCGCGGCTGACAGCGCCCAGTTCAAAGAACGCACAGACGCCTTCGATTTCGACATGACGTACTACCGTCGCGGCGTGTCCTTGTCGCCAGGCAACGAACAGTACAGCTACTACGGAATGGATTCCGTGGACACCGTGGGTGGTCGCAACCTGATGGGTGTAAGTTCCGAAGCGGTGGACGCAATGATCGGTCGCTTGCTGACATCGGAAAGCCAAGACGACTTTGTCGCGGCTGTGAAGGCACTGGACCGCGTTCTGACCGCTGGCCGCTATGTAATCCCGATCTATCAGTGGAACATCAGCCGTATCGCGCATGCCAAAGAACTGCATTACCCTGAAAACTTGCCGATCTTTGGCGATTGGCCCGGTTGGCAGCCTGACGTTTGGTGGTATGAAGAATGAGCGATCAACGTTTTGATCACGATTTTAGGGCCCGGCAGCGTTTGTTGCCGGGCTTTGTTTACGAAGGATAGAACATGAAAAAGCTCGTTTTGATTGCAGTTATCGGCGCCGCACTGGCCGCCTGTACCCCAGTCCGCACCGTCGGCAACGTTGCCGTCGGCGCAGGCCAAGTCGCATTGGGCGCAGCCGACCTCGTCCTGTAAGTCCACGCCAAGGCGGAACGAATTCTGCGTCTGGTGGTTACGCTTCCAAACGCAAAAGGAGTTTCCCATGCAGTGGACAACGATTGAAACAAACTGGACCGCCTATGTACCCCGCCTGCTGACGCGCTGGCCGGATCTGAACGAAGACACGCTACTGGCCACAGACGGACGTATGCCCGAAGTGGTGGAGCACATCGGCGCGGTCGAACAGGCCGACACAGTAGTTGCCCGCGACATGCTGAAAGAATGGATGATGGGCGCTGAACCCGCAGATGCGGTCATGGACGAAACCCGTGATAACGCGCGTATCCTAAGCACTGCAGCTGACGTGGCAGACGGCGAAGACGTCTATTCAGACGACGCGAAATTCGGTGATGACAATGTGGCGGACACGCCGATGGGCCGCAATTAAGACAGCGATGTCACCCATAGGATGGTCGCATCCTCTGCACTCACGGACACCACGTTGTGTCCCATGGCAGCGTCATAATAGGCGCTGTCACCGCGTTTCATCTCTACCGGTTCGTAAAATTCGGTGTAGAGCTTGATCGCACCCGTCAGGACATACAGGAATTCTTCCCCGTCGTGACGCACCCATCCATCGAATTCATCCATACTGCGCGCGCGGATCTGTGCGCGATACGGCAGCATTGCCTTTTGGGTCAGGATTTCAGCCAGCAGATCATGTTCATAGGTCGTTGTGATCTGATGGGTCCCTTCGCCAGATTTCGTCAACGCCATGCGTCCGTTCACTTGCCCCTTAGACGGCGGCGTGAACAATTGCGGCACGGAAATCTCAAGACCCACGGCCAGTTTTTTCAACGCCTCGTAGGTCGGTGACATCTGACCATTTTCGATCTTCGACAATGTAGATCGTGCCAATCCCGCTTGGTTCGCCGCTTGTTCCAACGTCCAGTCGCGAGCCTTGCGCAGTTCACGCACCCGCGCCCCTAGATCAAGCGGCTGCCCTTCGTCGTTCGCTCCGTTTTCACGGGCAATTTGGATTAGGCTTTTGGGATCAAGGTCAGTCATACGTCCTTGTATCCGAAACGCGCATAGGCTTGCAATGCAGCACCGCAGTGGATAGCAAATTCCTATGGACCAACACCCTTATCACACAGCAATTGGCACCGTTCCCGATCACTTTAACATGGCAAGCTATGTTCTTGGGAAAGCGAATGAAACGCCGACAAAGATTGCATTGAAAGTGATTGATGCGGCATCCGCTGACGTGTGGACGTTTCACGACATCGCCACGGCGGTACGCACAACGGCAACGGGGTTGGCAGAACACGGCGTGCAAACCGGCAATCATGTCCTGATGCGATTGGGTAATACGCCGGATTTCCCGATTGTCTACCTTGCAACCATCTTGTTAGGCGCTGTTCCTATTCCCACTTCAGCTCAGCTGACTACGCCCGAAATCACAGCCATCGCGCATGAAATCCAGCCGGTCCTTGTGGTAGCCGATGAAGGTATCAGCCAACCAGACGGCACTTGGGAAACGCTGGAACAAAGCGCGCTTGCGGGGTTTAGCAGCCTCGCGCCTGCTGAGCCGCACATGGGTGATCCGAACCGTCCGGCCTATATCATCTACACCTCTGGCACGTCCGGCAAACCACGCCCCCTTGTTCATGCACACCGCGCGATTTGGGCGCGGCGTATGATGTGGGACGGTTGGTATGGTTTGGAATCCGATGATGTGGTGCTGCACGCAGGCGCATTCAATTGGACCTATACGCTGGGCACCGGCCTGATGGATCCATGGGCCATTGGGGCAACCGCATTGATCCCAAAGGACGGCACACCAGCGGAACAACTGCCCGCATTACTGGCCAAGTACGATGCAACGATTTTTGCAGCCGCACCGGGGGTTTACCGCAGGCTTCTCAGGTCAGACATTCCAAAACTACCGTCCCTGCGCCACGGATTGTCAGCAGGTGAAAAGCTACCCCAAACGACCGCAATGGCATGGCAAACCGCCACCGGAACCCCGATTTTCGAGGCCTACGGCATGTCCGAATGCTCAACCTTCATTTCAGCCCATCCCGGTGCGCAGACAGATGCGCTTGGCTGGCCGCAAAAAGGCCGATTTATTGCGCTTCTGCAAGATGGTAAACCAGTGGCCGACGGCCAAAACGGAACCATTGCCGTCCACAAAGACGACCCCGGCCTTATGCTGGGATATTACAACGCAAAGACTGAAACCTCCGCGCGATTTGACGGCAACTGGTTCCTGACTGGTGACATCGGCTGCAAAGGCCCTGACGGCGCGATCCACTACGCCGGACGTGACGATGACATGATGAATGCTGGTGGCTACCGTGTTAGTCCGATCGAAGTCGAAAACGCGCTTGCAGCCCACCCAGATATCGACGACATCGCCGCCTGCGAAATTCGTGTGTCAGCGGACACAAGTATCATCGCGGCCTTTTATGTCAGCGCAGACGTGATAGACGATGCCCAACTGGCCGGTTTCGCGGCCAAACACCTCGCGCGTTACAAGGTGCCACGTCAATTCATCCGAATTGATGCTTTGCCGCGTGGGGCAAACAACAAGATACTCCGCCGCCAGCTGCGGCAAAACTGGGAGACCGCACATGGTCAAGCTTGATATCATTTCCGATCCAATCTGCCCGTGGTGCTACATCGGTAAGGCCAATCTGGACAAAGCGCTATTGGATTTCCCCGACCACCCTTTTGTCATCGAATGGCACCCGTTCCAGCTGAACCCCGACATGCCCGCAGGCGGAATGGACCGGCGTGAATATCTTGAACGCAAGTTCGGCGGCAAAGAAGGTGCTGTCCGCGCCTACGCCCCAATCGTGGAAATGTCGGAAAAGATCGGCTTGGGGATCAATTTTGAAGCGATGAAAAAGACGCCCAATACCATTGATGCACATCGTCTGATCCATTGGGCGGGCATCGAGCAACGTCAGAGTTTTGTGGTGGATCTGTTGTTTAAGGCCTACTTCATCGAAGGCCGCGACATCGGCGATCACGAAGTTCTCGCAGACATCGCGGACACCGCAGAAATGGACGCCGCACTTGTGACCAAACTACTGGAAACAGACAACGACACCGACGATATCCGTAAACGCGATGCGCATTCACGTGAGATGGGCGTGAATTCGGTGCCAACGTTCATCATTGCCAACCAACATGCAGTCCCCGGTGCACAGCCGCCTGAAACCTGGGTCCAAGTCATCAAAGACATTCAAAGCCAACTCGACGTGGCCGAATAGCCCACGGATCGCTGCAAAGACGCGGCAAATTACTGAAGAAAGTCCGCTAAATGGCTGCTCCGAAAAATAGATTATCGCAGCCCGAATTTATCGGGTTGATGGCAATGACGTTGGCCACAACCGCGTTTTCGATTGATGCAATGTTGCCCGCATTACCAGAAATCGCGGAAGACCTGTCGCCTGAAAACCCCAATCAGGTACAGCTGATCATCACGAGCTTTGTTCTTGGATTGGGTCTTGGCACATTCTTTACGGGTCCGTTGTCGGATTCAATTGGCCGCCGCAAAGTCGTCATTGGCGGCGTTTTTCTGTTCATCATCGGCACCACAATTGCGTGGCTTTCCAACACGTTAGAATTCGTTCTGTTTGGCCGCGTCATCATGGGGCTTGGGGCCGCAGGTCCACGGGTCGCAGCTGTGGCAATGACCCGCGACCTATATGACGGCCGCGACATGGCGCGGATCATGTCGTTTATCATGGTCGTGTTTTCTCTTGCCCCCGCATTGGCACCGACGATCGGGCACTACATCATTCTTGGCGCTGGCTGGCGCAGTATCTTTATCGCATTTGGCATCTTTGCCGCGCTTCCGGCGCTTTGGCTCTATCTGAGACAACCGGAGTCGCTTGATCCAAAGAACCGTCGCCCCGTCCGGTTGGAGTCAATGCTCGCCGCTACAAAACAGATGTTCGCCCATCGCACCGCTCGTTTGTCCATCTTCGTACAGACGCTGACCTTCGGGATGTTGTTCACGGTCCTTTCGACCACCCAACAGGTGTTTGATGAAACCTTCGGTCAAGGCGAACATTTCCATCTGTGGTTTGCGGTGATTGCCGTGTTGGCCGCAACTGGATCACTGCTAAATGCGCGTCTCGTAGGTGCGTTGGGGATGCGTGCAATGGTCAAGGGCATGTTCATTGCACAGATCGGTTTGACCCTCGTCATGGTCGCAACTGCGACCGTTGACGCGCCATATTGGATCGCCTTCGGGACCTATCTGATCTGGGTAATCGGCAACTTTTTCCAAGTCGGCCTGACCATCGGCAATCTGAATGCCTTGGCCATGGAAGAAATGGGCCACATCGCGGGCCTTGCTGCGTCCGTTATCGCCGCGTTTTCCACCGTTGGCGCAGTCATGCTGGCCGCACCTACGGCCCTGCTATACGATGGAACGCCGCTGCCGATGGGCATCGCAACGCTTGTGATGGCAAGCGCTGCACTATGGCTCACCACGCTCATCAAACGGCCCGGTGAAACCTAGGCCTTCTGTTTCTTACGTTCGTCTGCCAGTTTTTGGGCCAGATCCCGCGCAATGTTGAATGCGCCTTGGATCTTGTCACGGTCCTTAGTCCAATCCCGTCGCACGACGATCTTGTTGTCTTTGACTTTCGCCAGCCCCTTTTGGTCGTGGATAAAGGCAACCAGCCCCTCAGGTGATGCGAATTTATCGTTGTGGAACTGGATCGTGGCACCCTTTGGTCCCGCGTCCAACTTACCGATTCCGGCTTTCTTACACATCGCCTTGATCCGCACGACCAGCATCAGCGTGTTGACCTCTTTCGGCAGTTTCCCGAACCGGTCGATCAGCTCGGCGGCGAAACCTTCTAGTTCAACCTTCGTCGTCAGTTCAGACAAACGCCGATACAGTCCCAAACGGACGTCTAGATCAGGCACGTAGGCATCCGGAATCAGAACGGGCACACCGAGGTTGATTTGCGGCGACCATTCGCCATCGTCAATGATCCCTTCAGCGGCACCGGATTTGATCGCGTTGATCTGATCCTCGAGCATCTGTTGATACAGCTCATACCCGACCTCACGCATCTGACCGGATTGTTCTTCGCCCAAAAGGTTACCCGCACCGCGAATATCAAGGTCTTGCGACGCAAGCGTGAACCCTGCCCCAAGGCTATCGAGCGACCCAAGTACACGCAGACGTTTTTGCGCTGTATCGGTCAGTTTCTGACGCGGTGTCGTCGTTAGATATGCATAAGCGCGGGTTTTTGATCGTCCAACACGCCCGCGAATTTGGTAGAGTTGCGACAGACCAAACATGTCGGCGCGCCACACGATCATCGTGTTGGCCGTTGGAATATCGAGACCGGATTCCACAATCGTCGTCGCCAACAGCACATCATATTTGCCGTCGTAAAACGCGTTCATCCGATCATCGAGCTCACCCGCCGCCATCTGTCCGGTGGCCGCGATAAAGCTGACCTCGGGCACTTCGCGTTTCAGGAAATCTTCCATCTCGGCCATGTCGCTGATGCGCGGAACAACAATGAAGGACTGACCGCCACGGTAATGTTCACGTAGCAACGCTTCACGGATCGTAATCGTATCAAATTCCGAAACATAGGTGCGGATGGCAAGCCGATCGATGGGCGGTGAACCAATGATCGATAGATCGCGAACACCAGACAAAGAAAGCTGCAATGTCCGTGGGATAGGCGTCGCAGTTAAAGTCAGAACGTGGACATCTGTCCGCAACTGTTTCAACCGTTCTTTGTGTTGCACACCGAACTTTTGCTCTTCATCGATGACCAACAAACCAAGGTTCTTGAACCGAATGGATTTGGCCAAAAGCGCATGTGTGCCAACGACAATATCAACAGTGCCTTTCGTGATCCCGTCACGGGTCTTCGTCGCATCGCCCGCAGATACAAATCGCGACAATGGGGCCACGTTGATCGGGAAACCACGGAACCGTTCCGCGAAGCTTTGGTAGTGCTGCCGCGCGAGCAACGTCGTCGGTGCGATGATCGCGACTTGAACGCCGCACATCGCAGCGACAAATGCGGCACGGATCGCGACCTCGGTCTTTCCGAAGCCAACATCGCCGCAGATCAACCGATCCATCGGACGGCCAGACGCGAGGTCGTCTAAAACATCCTCGATAGCCGACAATTGATCATCTGTTTCAGCGTAGGGAAAGCGCGCAAGGAACTGATCCCAAAGCGTTTCTGGCGGATCAAGCGACGGTGCTGTCCGCAATTCGCGTTCTGCGGCGACACGGATCAGACGTTCAGCAATCTGGCGAATACGTTCCTTAAGACGCGCCTTTTTCGCCTGCCATGCACCGCCGCCAAGCTTATCAAGCAGACCTTCGTCATGCCCGTATTTCGACAGCAGTTCTATATTCTCGACTGGCAGATAAAGCTTTGAACTCTCTGCATATTCGATCAGCAGGCATTCGTGGGCGGCACCGGCCGCCGTGATGACCTCCATGCCTTTGAACCGACCAACGCCGTGGTCCACATGCACCACCAGATCACCGATGTTCAGACTGTTGGCTTCTGACAGGAAATTCTCGGCACGGCGTTTGCGCTTCGTCGTGCGGATCAACCGATCCCCCAGCACGTCCTGCTCGGAAATCACCGTCATTCCGGGCGCAGTAAACCCGTGATCGAGCGGCCAAACCGCCAAATGCACGCCGGACTTGCCAACACGACCGTAGTCGCTGACAGGGATAACTTCGCCGATGCCTTCGTCTTCGATCAGGCCCGTCAGACGTTCACGCGCACCTTCCGAATAGCTGGCAATGACAACCGGACCATCCGCCATCTTGGCCTTAATATGATCCGCCAATGCACTGAAAAGGTTGATCGTTTCGCTTTGCCGTTCTGGCGCGAAATTACGACCAATACGACCGCCAGCATCAACAACACCCATACCTGTGGCTTGCGGCAATGGCGCGAATTGGACGACACGCTTGTCGGCGACCCCTGCTGACCAAGCAGCATCATCCAAATACAACAGCGCAGGCGGTGCCGGTTTATAAACCGTGTCCACGCGGCCCTTTTGCGACAGGGCGTGCATCCGTGTCTCGTATTGATCCACGATGCTGTCCCACCGCGCGATCCGCGACGGCGTTAGCTGATCATCCAATGTAATCGACGCGGACCCAGTGTAGTCAAAAATCGTCTCAAGATCGTCGTTGAAGAAGCCCAACCAATGCTCGATCCCCGCATGTTTGCGCCCCGCACTAACGGCTTCATAAAGCGGGTCATCGGTCCCAGCCGCCCCAAATTCGATCCGGTAATTCTGCCGGAACCGCGTAATCGCGGCGTCATCAAGGATCACTTCTGACACTGGCGCCAGTTCGATCTCTTTCAGCTTCTCGGTCGTCCGTTGCGACGCCGGATCAAACCGCCGCGCGCCGTCCAGAACATCCCCGAACATATCCAAACGGATCGGTCCCGATTGACCCGGTGGGAAAATGTCGATGATGCCGCCGCGCACTGCGTAATCGCCAGCCTCCATCACCGTGGGGGCTTGGGTAAAGCCCATGCGGACCAAAAACGCCCGCAGACTCTTTTCATCAATCCGGTCGCCGACTGTCGCCTTGAATGCCGCTTCACGCAGCAAAGACCGTGGCGGCACTCGCTGGGCCGCCGCGTTCAAGGACGTCAACAGAACGTATTTGGCAGGCATACCGTGTGTCAGTGCGGCTAGCGTCGCCATCCGCGCCGCCGAAATATCTGCATTCGGGGAAACGCGATCATAAGGCAAGCAGTCCCATGCCGGGAACGTAAACACGGGCATATCGGGCGCAAAGAACCGCAGGGCCGCTTCCATCGCAGCCGACCGCTTGTCGTCGCGCGCAATATGCACAACGGGACCGTCGGACTTAGAGATTTCCTGCAAGATCAGCTGAGCGTCGAACCCTTCGGGTGCGCCAGCGATCGTGATGTGATGAGACTTTGACATGACGACTGACCTACCCCGCGTGAAGGGCTTGTCAACTGCCTACCAGAACGGAACCGTCAAGTTATGGTACATCCCGTACATCGAGGTGACAAAAATCGACACCATCCCGATGATCTGTGTCCACAGCCTGTGACGCAGCAGCATCTTATAAAGGGACTGTGCGTCTGTCGCATTGGTTTCGATATTCTGTGCGCTCGACAGGCTGACAGCCCCTACGATGCTTAACGGAAATACAATGAAAAGCAGCGCTTGGGCAAATTCGATCCAGTAGAAAAAAGCCAGCACAAACAAAACAGTATTCGCAAAACTAACAAACATCAAAAGCCAAGGACCCGAAAACCGCGCGATGCCCAACAAGCGGTTCACATTCACACGGACGATATCAATAAGGTCTTGTTCAGCCTCGCCGCCACGCTTCCGCGCACGTTGGATCAAGTCAAATGGCACGCCCAAAACCCAATGGCTCATGGATGACCAAAGCACAGCGATGCCGATCCAATACCAGAGATTGGAGAACGATCGCATATCAATGACGTCGAAAAGGGCTTCAGTCCAATTCACGGGTGGCAGCCTCGTGCGCAGGTGTTATTTTTGGCGACACTAGCGGGCGCATTCATGGATGCCCAGACTTGTGAAGGGCCGAATTTGATGTATCCAAGAACCTGTGACCAGAAAGGCCCGATCATGACACCAGTTGTACCTCCATTTCCCGCCGCACGTCTGCGCCGGATGCGCCAAACCCCGGCTCTGCGGGCAATGATGCGCGAAAACACGGTGACCGTGGATGATCTGATCTGGCCTGTGTTTGTGATGGCGGGCACAGATGATGAAACGCCTGTGGCATCCATGCCCGGCGTTGTACGGCGGACTGTAGACCGTGTGGCAAAAGCAGCAAAAGAAGCGCAAGACCTCGGGATCCCCGCGATTTGCCTGTTCCCCTATACAGGCATGGAAAGCCGGACAGAGGATTGCGCAGAAGCCTGGTCGCCCGAAAACCTAACCAACCAAGCGATCCGCGCAATCAAAGACGTAGCCCCCGAGATTGCCGTGATGACCGACATCGCCCTTGATCCGTACAATATCAACGGCCACGACGGGTTTGTCGAAGACGGCGTGATTGTGAACGACCGCACGGTCGAAGCCTTGGTAAAAATGGCACTGGCGCAGGCTGATGCGGGGGCTGATATCCTTGGGCCGTCAGACATGATGGACGGCCGGATCGGGGCGATACGAAAAGCACTCGAATCTGAGCGACATCAAGGCGTTACGATCCTGTCTTACACCGCCAAATATGCCTCCGCGTTCTATGGTCCGTTCCGCGATGCGGTAGGTGCGTCTGCGGCCCTGAAGGGCGATAAGAACACCTACCAAATGAACCCCGCCAACAGTGATGAAGCCATGCGGCTTGTCCAACGCGACCTGCAAGAAGGCGCAGATATGATCATGGTCAAACCAGGCATGCCCTACCTGGACATCTGCCGCCGCGTGAAAACCGAATTTGGCGTGCCGACCTTCGCCTACCAAGTCTCCGGCGAATACGCGATGATCCAAGCGGGCGCACAAAACGGCTGGGTTGATGGCGACAAAGTCATGATGGAATCGATGATGGCGTTCAAACGCGCGGGCTGCGACGGGGTTCTCACCTACTTTGCGCCGCAAATCGCGCGCCTTCTCAACAGCTAGACCGCGTCCCTGCTTCTTTTGGCTCCAAATATCCTCGCCGAAGGCTTGGGATCTGCTAGATCCCAAATCCAACGCCCGCCAAACGCATCGATGACTGATCTTACAGGTGACAGCATAGCAATTTCCCTTTAGGATAACGCCCAAGGCCCGAGAAACGGGTCATCAAAAACAACTGAGGCGACATATGAGCACTTTTTCCAGACGGCAGTTTGGCCTCGCGGCATTGGCAGGAACAACCTTGGCGGCCTGCGGCAATGGCATTGGCACCAACGGGGCCGCAACAATTGACGCACGCGTCGATAGCACCTTGGCCTTCATGTACGAAACCTATCCAGGCACCCGTGATCTGGCACAACGATCAGCGGGTCAATTGATCATGCCCCTTGTGACCGAATTGGGTCTGGGTGTGGGCGGATCATTTGGGCGCGGGGCGTTGCGCGTTGGCCCATCAACCGTTGACTATTATTCCTCAACGTCCGG
Organism: Loktanella sp. F6476L; assembly: GCF_023015725.1. Lineage (NCBI taxonomy): Bacteria > Pseudomonadati > Pseudomonadota > Alphaproteobacteria > Rhodobacterales > Roseobacteraceae > Loktanella > Loktanella sp. F6476L. The sequence goes on from NZ_JALKAR010000020.1 coordinate 26,836, forward strand.
GTCTGCGGGTCTCCAGATCGGCGCACAACAATTCAGCCACGTGTTGTTCTTCATGACGCAAGAAGCGCTTGTTGAATTCCGCCAGTCCCCGGGTTGGGCGGCTGGTGCAGACCTTGAATATGCCTTGAGTTCACAGGGCGAGACATTGCGCGCCGAAACCACCACATCGCTGTCCCCCGTGATTGCTGTTGTGTTTGGCCAAACAGGTCTACGCATCGGTGCCACGCTTGAAGGCACCAAATACACACGGATCATCCCGTAAGGCGCACCAATGACGCTCCCGATCCTGATCCTTGCCGCGGGCCAGTCATCACGGATGCGCGGAACGGATAAACTATTGGAAAAGATCGACGGCGTGGCTTTACTGCGCCGTCAGATTGATGCGGTACGACAGGTGTCGCCTGACGTCTATATCACGTTGCCACATCCTGATCATCCCCGCGCAGCGCTGCTGTCAGGCACGTCTGCACGCACTGTCATCGTCCCTGATGCCGCGGATGGTATGGCAGTTTCATTGCGAACGGGTGTCGCCGCCCTACCTGATTGCCCTGCCTTTATGGTTCTGCTGGCTGATCTGGCAGCACTCACGCCCGCGGACCTAGACACAATGCTGACGACACGCGACGAGCGCCCCGATCATCTGATTTGGCGCGGGGCAACGGACGCAGGCAAACCCGGACATCCCGTGATCTTTGACGCAATTTTACGACCCGCATTTGCCGAATTGTCGGGTGACACAGGCGGCGCACCGATCCTCAAGGCCCAAAAAGACCAGACCTGTCTGGTCCCATTGCCGGACAAGCATGCCCTTCTTGATCTGGACACACCCGAAGACTGGGCCGCGTGGCGACGCGCCACGGGACGTTAGTGTTTTGCCAGAATGGCCGCTTCGTGTTTCTTCAACACGCGACGTGCCGCACCAAAGCCTGCTTTTTCCGTCGCAAGATGTGCCAAGTCAGGGAACAGCTTGAAGATTTCGTTGCGCTGGGACGTGCCAACGCCCTTCAAAGCATAATCACCCGGTTGGAAACTTTCGGTCCATGTGCCGTTTGACAAGATCACTTCGTGCCGTTCAAACATCAGGTGAATATAGGTCACGCCGCTGGACTGCACCTGATCAACGCCGTCAGCGGTTGTCATGTGCTTCGCAGCCGCAAAGACTTCGGTGTCTTCAAAGTGCAGTGCGGCGCGTTGCCCGCTCAACAGCAAACGGTGGTTTGGTGATAGCAGCAAATCCTGCTCTGGTACGTTTGCACCCAGCGATCCGGCCCGTACCAACACGGGCTGCAAATCCGGTGATTGCACAAGTTCATCCCCAGACAAAGTCCGGCTACCAGCCCACGTGATCTCCTGAATGCCGTTGTCGCGCGTAAACACCTTATCGCCCGGTTGCAGGGTTTCGACAGCGACTTCGCCCTTTGGCGTCGCAATATTGGTGCCCGGCGTGAAACAGATCACGACATTTTCGATTTCGGAATATTCTACGCGGCGCGTGATATTGCCATTCGCATCAAGCAGTTCGACGCGGCCCGCTTCGGGATCATTTGGATCACGGATCAGGTTGAAGTCCGCATAAGCAGTGCCCAAACCAGCAGTAAGGTCAAGCACATCGACGTCAGACCCGTCCGCGTCTTCGCCGCCGACGATCACATGATTGCCAGCACCGCCGATTGTGAACAGGTCGGAATTGTCGCCACCGAACAGACGGTCGTTGTCAGGACCAGCCACAAGCACGTCTTCGCCCGCACCGCCAAACAATTGATCGTCGCCTGTACCACCGTTAAGCGTATCTGCGCCCTCGCCGCCTTCCAGAACGTCTTGGCCTTGACCACCGTCCAGAACATCGTCGCCTGCGCCGCCGAACAGTTTGTCATCGCCGTCGTCGCCCATCAAGGTGTCGTTGCCGCCCTGACCAAAGATCGTGTCTTGGCCAGACCCGCCAGAAATCACATCATTGCCTGGCTCGATTGGTGTCACGACCGCATCTTCGATCAGATCACCATTCATAGTGAAACCAGACCCAGTCGTCCGTGTCGCAAGCGTAAATTCGATAAATGTCCGGTCGCTGAATTCAGCGCTAAACCATGCGTCTTGGTCGTCGGGGCTATTCGCCTCGCCGCCAGCTGCTGTTACGGAACCGGGCGCTGAACTGACCAGCAAAGACGTATCAGCCGCTGTGCCAAAGGCGCTAAAGCTATCCGCGTCCAGTGTGACGCTTTCCTGATCGCCGGGGCTGTTGCGGTCCAGATCGTTGAATGTCGCCGTAGAATTCAGCGCAATTGGCTGGCCTGTCGCTGGATCAAAGAACTCCATCCGAAAACTAGCCGTTTCGCCGCCATCCGTTGGTGTCGTGCCGTTACGGGCGTTCAGTAGAATTTCGTAGCCACGTCCGCCAGACAGATCAATGTTCAGATCAGGATCAGACGTTCCAACAAGGATCAAGCGTGCAGACACCTGCGTCCCATCATCCAACTGCGCAACATTCGCATAGACGGCCACATCACCTACCTGCGCGTTGTCATTGCCCGAAGACGTGTCGCTAACCAGATTGTTGATATTCAGCGATAGCGGGGTTGCATCAGAGCCGGGCGCTGTCCCTTCGCCGTTATCCCCATAAAGGATATCGTCGCCGTCGCCGCCCAAAATGCTGTCGTCGCCGCCTTCACCAGAAATCGTGTCCTGACCATTAAAGCCATTGATGGTGTCATCCTCGGGTGTGCCCTGAATGACGTCTGTATTTGAAGTACCGTTGATCTCAGCCATGATAGTTCCCCATCGTGCATATCTATGTCCGCTGCAGTGCGGCGATTGGGCTCTATCTATTAAGCTCACTTAGAAAATACAGGGGGAATAAGTGCGGATGCCACTCAAAGGGCAAATTTTTGCCTTGTTTTGTGGGTTTTGGCTAATTTTGACGTTGGGTTACGAAACAATTCAGCGCATCTGAAATAATTGTTCCCCACGTGCCAATGCCCGCTGGTTTTTTGTATCCAGCGGGCGTTGTTTTTGTTTTTTGCGTTTTTGCGCTTATTTGAGCAGGAGTTTTGCTTCGTGTTTTTTGAGCGCTTTGCGTGCTGACTGGTAGTTT
>NZ_JALKAR010000021.1:0-27357 GCF_023015725.1 Loktanella sp. F6476L
TAGCCCACTGGTCAATGCAATCCGCACCGCATCTTGGCGAAATTCGTCCGTACGTTTCAGTCCCATAGTTCATCTCCTTTGTTGCAGTAAATGCTATCAAAGGAGCGGCATCAAACCGCGACAGGTCCAAAGGTGTCAATGTCAGGGAAAGGTAATTGCTATGACAACCCCGCCGTCGAGACCTTCTTCCCCCCCTCTCGCGACGTTGCTGCGCAACACCCTGCCGGGCGGCGATCAAAGCAGAACCGATCTGGCGACATTCAAGGGAAACGCGGCGCAAGGCTGAGTTGGCGATCTTCGAATACATAAACGGGTTCTATAACCCGCAACGTCGACACTCAGCACTGGCTCGGAAAAGCCCCGTCGAATTCGAACGGAAAGTGGCTTAAACGAGCACTTGAGGCAACACAAAAGCGTGACAGGTCCAGAGCGAATTTGTTAATCACATAACCAGCAAGGCCGCCCATCACCTTACGAAAATCAACGGGATGGGTGGCCAAGTAGACTTTATATGAGCCTGACGGATAAATCATGAGAACCGCCCGACAACCGCGACAAGCTTTGTTAGGTTCGCTTCGGAAATGGCCACGGAGAATTCAATACTTACGGAGCCGCAACGTAGGTACGCAGTTTCCGACGAAACCAATGGGCTGTTCATATTCTGTTTCGGTAATCTACCTTCAGCCGTTACGATTTCAGTAAAGTAGGGTTCCTGTACCGAGATAGGTTCGACGATCTGCGACAGACTGCTTCCTCACGAGGCATTCGTTTGTGCCGATCTCAGCGGTGATTTCTCCCGAAGATAGGCCATCTTCACAAATGCGCCGGGCGGCTTCATACTTGTGCTTATTTGGCCAGATTTTTCGGCTAGAGGGGCTCACTTCAATCGTAAATCCTCAGATCGCGTGTTTGGAACTGCTCGCCTCCTCTATTGAGGAGGCAATGAATACCAAGTTCAGAAAAGCGGGATTAGCCCCGAAAACGAGCCCCAAATGTAACGCTTACGACCGCCCTACCCTTTGGGATTTTTCATCGCGGCTGCCAGAGCTGATCCAAATGCGCCTTGGCTAGTGGTTTTGGGTGCCGCTGACGTTTTATGCGCTGTCCGCGGTCCTTTGGGTTTGTCGCGATTGTCGCGCGGGGCTGGTTTCGCCCCGCCGTCTTTGCGCATGCTGAGCCCTATACGTTTGCGCGGCACGTCGACTTCTGTCACGCGGACCCGCACCACATCGCCTGCTTTGACGACCTCGTGCGGGTCTTTGACGAAATTATCGGCAAGCTGGCTGACGTGGACCAGCCCGTCCTGATGCACACCGATATCAACAAACGCGCCAAAGGCTGCGACGTTGGTAACCGTGCCTTCGAGTGACATGCCTGCTTTGAGGTCCGTGATGCTGTCGACGCCTTCCGCGAAGGTCGCGGTTTTGAAGGTTGGGCGCGGATCGCGGCCCGGTTTTTCCAGTTCTGTCAGGATGTCACGTACCGTTGGCAAGCCAAAGCTGTCGTCGACGAATTGTTCGGCCCGCAGGCCTTTTAACGCCGCACCATCCCCCATGATCTGCCGGATATCGCGCCCGCAGGCCGCCACGATTTTGCGGGCAACACCGTAGGCTTCGGGGTGGACGGACGACGCATCAAGCGGTTCGTCCCCGCCCGTGATCCGCAGGAAACCTGCGCATTGCTCGTAAGCTTTTGGTCCCAAACCGGGGACTTTGAGCAGTGCTTTGCGGTTTGGAAACGGTCCATTGGCATCGCGATGTGCGACCACCGCTTGCGCCAGTGACGTGCCGAGCCCAGCGATATGCGACAAGAGCGGTGCGGACGCCATGTTCAGATCGACGCCGACCGCGTTCACCGCATCTTCGACCACGACGGCCAGAGATTGCGCTAATTGCCGTTGGTCAACGTCGTGCTGGTACTGGCCGACGCCAATGGCCTGCGGGTCGATCTTGACCAATTCGGCCAGCGGGTCCTGCAGCCGCCGCGCGATAGACACCGCCCCGCGCAACGAAACGTCGATGTCAGGGAATTCAAGCGAGGCGAGTTCGGAGGCCGAATAAACCGACGCCCCCGCTTCTGACACGATTACGGATTTGGGGCGCGTCACGCTGGATGGCAAGCGTTTGATCACGTCCGCGACAAGCCGTTCCGATTCGCGGCTGGCTGTTCCGTTGCCGACAGCAATCAACGCAATCCCGTGCTTCTGGATCATGTGGGTTAGTGTTTCTTCAGCCCCGCGCAGATCATTTTTCGGCTGGAATGGATAGATCGTTGCCGTGTCGAGCAGCTTACCGGTTTCATCAACAACCGCAATTTTGCACCCCGTCCGAATTCCCGGATCGAGGCCCAGCGTCGCACGTGGCCCCGCAGGTGCCGCCAGCAAAAGATCACGTAGGTTGCGCGCGAAAACGTCGATGGCTGCAGCATGTGCCGACCGGCGCATTTCGGCCATCAGGTCCATGAACATCGCAAGGCTCAGCTTTACCCGCCATGCCCAGTTTGCCACGCCTTGCAGCCACAGATCACCGGGTGCATCGCCGCGAATACCGATTTCGGCTGCGACGATGTTCAGAATGCGCGGCAGGCCTTCTTCGGGTTCGGGGCTAATATCGAGGGTGACGATTTCTTCCTTCGTCGCGCGCAGGATCGCAAGGGCGCGGTGCGACGGGATTGTGGCCCACTTTTCGGAATGGGCGAAATAGTCGGAAAACTTTGCGCCAGCTTCTTCTTTGCCTGCAATGACGCGGGCGTTGATCATCGCTTCTTGCTGCATGACCTCGCGCAGACGACCGACAAGGCCCGCGTTTTCACCCAGTTCTTCGACCAGAATATCGCGGGCGCCGTTCAGCGCCGCTTTGGTATCGGCCACTTCGTCCGACAGATATCCTTCGGCCAATGCGACGGGTTCTGCGTTACGGTCGTCCATGATGGCACGCAGCAAGGGTTCTAACCCGTTTTCGCGGGCGATCATCGCTTTGGTCCGGCGTTTGGGTTTGTACGGCAGATACAGATCTTCGAGCACGGCTTTGGTATCGGCCTTTGCAATGTCGCGGGCCAGCGCGTCGGTCATTTTGCCTTGCGACGTGATCTGCTCGGCAATCGACGCACGGCGCTTTTCAAGATCACGCAAATAGTCCAGACGTTCCGCCAAACGGCGCAGCTGCGCATCATCAAGTCCGCCTGTCGCCTCTTTGCGGTAACGGGCCACGAAGGGCACGGTATCCCCGCCGTCCAACATGGCCACAGTGGCCGTGACCTGATCGGGCCTTGCGCCAATGTCGCTGGCAATATTGCGGGCAATGCGGTCTGCGACAGCGGTCATGAGAGGCTCCATCTACTCGTTTGGAAGATCGTGATAGCGCCCCTGTCCGGCAGGGCCAAGACCAAGTTGCGGCTTATCCACCGAGAAATTCGGCCGGACGGATCGCCTAGATTGCATGACATCCCTTGCAGCCCGAAACCACGCGTAGTTAGCTTGATCAAAGGTAGATTGCTTAAGGGGTGAAAATGACACTTGATCCAGAAATCGTCTTGCTTGGCGTCCTGATCTGTATTTTCGCCTATTCCTTGCTGACCAAAGCGATTGCGCGTTCAATTATCACGCTCCCCATCATTTTCATGGTGGTTGGGTATCTTGCTGCAGGCCCGATTGCGCTGATGGCCGAACCCGAATTGCTTGATGACGGGAAGCGGTTGCTGGCAGAAATCACGTTGGTTCTGGTCCTGTTTTCAGATGCCAGCCATGTGCGCATCCAGAAATTGAGGCGCAGCTTTGGCATCCCCCTACGCATGCTTGTGATCGGTCTGCCGCTGACCATCGCGTTGGGCACCGTTGTAGCTTACGGACTGAACCCAAGCAGCGGCATGGCGATGGCATTGCTGACCGCTGCGGTGCTGACCCCTACTGACGCGGCACTTGGCCAGACGGTTTTATCAAGCGATTCCGTGCCCGAGAATTTACAGCAGACCATCAACGTTGAAAGCGGCCTGAACGACGGACTTGTGCTGCCGTTTGTCTTGTTAGGCGGGATCCTAGCGTCGGCAGGCATGCAAGGTGCTAACACCGATGGGTTGGTCGTTTCGGCGTTGCTACAGATCACGTTCGGCCCGTTGGTCGGCATCTGTATCGGCTGGACCGCAGCAAAGGCGATGGGGCTCGCGCAGAGACAGGATGTTATGGCCGAAGCGGCTGGTGGCGTTGCGTTTGTTATGGTCGCGTTCTCGGCCTATTTGTTGTCCGAATTGGTCGGCGGGAACGGGTTTATCGCTGCTTTCACCGCTGGCATGGTTTTCGGAAACACCTACAAATATCCCCTGCATTTCATCAGCGAATTTATGGAAGGCATCGGCCAACTTCTGACGATGTTTGCGTTTTTGGCATTTGGTGCGCTTTTGCTGCCGGACGGCTTTGCGCATATGACGTGGAACGCCGTTATACTGGCGTTCCTTTTCCTGACGGTTGTCAGGATGTTACCCATCATGGTTTCGCTTTGGGGCACACACCTGCATGTGAGCGAGAAGTTGTTTTTGGGATGGTTCGGGCCGCGTGGGTTGGCGTCGATTTTGTTCACGCTGATCATGATCGACGAATTCGACTTTCCAGGGGAAGATGAACTGCTGGCGTGTGTGTCGATGACCGTGTTCATGTCCATCATTCTACACGGCATGTCGGCCGCGCCACTGGCAAAATGGATCGGGAAAACCGTTCCAAATGAATGAGGTTTAGGCTGGCTGGCGACCAGAAACGACAAAACCCCACCGTTTTACGGGTGGGGTTTGTAGGACTTGGTTGCGGGAGTAGGATTTGAACCTACGACCTTCAGGTTATGAGCCTGACGAGCTACCGGGCTGCTCCATCCCGCGCCAAGTTCGCATCAGATACTGCGAGTGGCTGGCGACCGCAAGGGGCGTTTTCGCACTTTTGTCATGTTTTTCGATTATTACGTAAAGTCAGCCTTATTCGGTGAAAACTCTCCCCGCCGCCACGAGGGTTCGGTGGACTAATCTAGGTAATACCAAGCAGTTATCTTGGGCCCTGTGGTTTCAGGTCGGCGAACGCGATGCCTGTTGTGGCTTCGTATTCTTCGGCGTCCCAGAATCCGATCAGGATGCCGGCCTTTGCTGCCGTCTTTTGCCCTGCCAGAACTGCCGGCGTTGCCGTGATGCGCGTATGATGCTGGGTCGCCCATTTCAGCAAAGCCGCTTCCATCCGTTTGCGCGTCTCTATGTGGGCGATGTCCTGTGACGTCCCGAGGTCGATCAGTTCTTGTGGATCTGTTTCAAGATCAAACAGGATCGGATCAAAGCCTTCGCACCGAATATATTTCCAACGTCCGTCAAAGATCATCGTGGTGTGCGCGTCTTCTTGGGGGACGTCCAAGGTACGGGCCATTTCGGACCAGTGGTAATCGTGCTCGCTGATGACATAACCACGCGCGAAACCGCTTGTACCATGCAGGATCGGCGTCAAATCACGCCCTTCGATGATATGTGGCTTCGGTTCGCATCCCAAGGCGTTCATAAAGGTCGGCGCGAGGTCAATCATTTCGATCAGGTCATCTGACACCAAGCCGCGTGTCGCATCCGCATCCTTGCGCGGGTCCGCGATGATCATGGGGACTTTGACGGCCATTTCGTGATAGAAGTCCTTATCCCCCATCCAGTGATCACCCATATAGTCGCCGTGATCCGAACAGACTGCGATGATCGTGTTTTCGCTGAACCCCTTTTCATCCATCCACGCAAACAGCCGCCCCAGATTGTCATCGAGCTGTTTGATCAGCCCCATATAGGCCGGGATCACATGCTTGCGCACGTGGTCACGTGAAAAGCTTTTGCAGACGCGCGCATCAAGGTAGGCCGCCATTAACGGATGTTCGGTCTGTCGTTCAGCGTCGCTGCGCACCGGATCAATGATGTGCCCTTCGTCATACATGTCGTGATAAGGCGCGGGCACAATATAGGGCCAGTGCGGTTTGATATAGCTCAGGTGGCACATCCAAGGGCGTCCGTCAGCCGCAGCGTCTTCCATGAACGCCATAGCGCGGTCTGTCATATAGGCCGTTTCGGAATGTTCTTCCGGCACGTTTGCCGCAAGGCGTGAATTTTCAAGCAACCAAGCCGATAGCTGTTCTCCATCGTCGTCGAGCCCTGAATTTGCAAAATCTTCCCACGGATTATCGCTTTGGTGGCCATGTGACACGAGGTAGTCATCGTAGGCCGACCAATTCTGGCGCGGACTGTCGGGGTGCAAACCGTCGTCCCTTTCAAACGGTTCGAACCCGCATTCAGACCTGCGCACGCCGATTTCGCTAGCCGGATCAATGCCCAGCCAAGCCATACCTTCTTTGTCCGCAATCATGTGGGTTTTACCGACCAAAACAGCTCGTGCGCCTGCGTCGCGCAAATGATCACCTAAGGTCGGCTCCCCAACCCGCAAAGGCATGCCGTTCCATGTGGATCCATGGCTGCGCACGTATCGCCCTGTATAGGCCGACATCCGCGATGGTCCGCAAACGGGCGATTGCACGTAGGCATTGGTGAAGCGGACGCCGCGCTGTGCGAGCGCATCAATATGAGGGGTGTGCAGGTGTGGGTGACCGTAGCAGCTAAGGTAGTCAAAGCGCAGTTGGTCGGCCATGATCCACAGGACATTTGGGCGATCGTTCATTCTGACTCCAGATTTGGCTGGTTAAGGTGGGCTTCGTAACGGTCGATCAAGCGCAGGAAGGTTGCGATTTCGTCTTGGTCAAAGCTTTCGCTAAGACCGTCCCGACGCATTTGCATGATCGGTGCCGCATTGGCGTAGGCCTGTGCACCTGCCGCAGTCATATTGACCAACGATTGCCGTTTATCATCGGGGTTCGGGACCGTTTCGACGTAACCTTTGTCGCGCATCGCAGGCAGAGCCCGACTGACCAAGGAATGATCGGTACGCTGGATTGACGCCATGTCTTGCACGCTAAGTGGTCCGGCCTCGTGCAGATCCCAAAGAATGCGCCATTGGGTGATCGACAGGCCGCCCGCGGACAGCAAAAGCCGTTGTGCCTGCGTGCGCGATGCGGTGGCCGCCGCTTGCAAGCGCCCGAACAGGTTCGCATCCTGCGTGGCCTTGCGTGCTGCCAGTCGCTGCGCGCGTGTTTTCGACTTTTGATCCATCTGCGTCTCCTACGGGCTCATTCAACAGCAAAAAATATTACGTGACAAGTCACGTAATATTTGCAAACCTTTCCTTGCTTCTGGTTATCCGAAGCGAAGGCTGCTTGACCCAATGCAGCCACTAGGGAGGAGAAAATATGTTCAAGGCATCCACTATGGCTGCGGTCATTGCCGCTTTGCCTGCTGTTACAGTCGCACAAGCAAACCTAACAGCAGAAACCACATCGCCGGGATCAACACCCCATTATATTGACACAACGCTTGCCGCCGTTCTGGAATCTGCCGGCGTGGCCAGCTTGCAAATTACCGAAGGCGCCACACTGACCAATTCGGTGCAAGCTGTTGCTGAAGGCCAATTGGATATGGCACCCGCGCCGCTTATCCTGCCGTTCCTGATGTCACGTGGGATTGGCCCCTATTCCGGCGTCGGTGAAGAAAAAGGTGCCGAATTAGCCGGAAACCTGCGCGCGCTGTTCTTTACCGCCGCGTCTGCGCAGATCTTTGGTCACTATGATAGCGGCGCTATCACGGACATCACACAACTTGACGGACTGCGCATCTGGAACGGACCGCCTCGCGGTGCTGCGCTGACATCCGGACGTGCGGCGGTTCAACTGCTTTCCGGTTTGACCGAAGGCGAAGGATATGAAGGCATTCAATCGCCTTGGCCTGATACGGTGTCCAGCATCACGGGTGGCGGTGCCGATGGATGGACTATTCCCGAGGGGCTGCCATCCGGACGACAGATTGCGATTTCTGCCGCCGGTGCGATTACCATTTACGATATGCCGTCTGACTTGCTGAACAGTGAACTGGGTCAGCAGATTATGAATGCGCCCGGTCATGCGGTGTATTCTGTGCCTGTAGACGAATATCGGGCTGCTTATGAAGGTAACGATATTACCATCGTCACTGACGACGATACGTTTGACAGCTTTGCCACGGCGTTCGCGCAGATCGTCCCAGCGTCAATGGATGACGAACTAGCCTATCAGGTCACAAAAGCATTCCTTGAAGGCCAAGAACGTTTTGAAACAGGTTCGCCGCGCGGTCCTTACCTGTTCCTGAGCTTTGGTGACATCGACGGAACCAGCCAAGGTGTCTGTGGTGCCGTCAAGATGTTGATGCACCCCGGTGCGATCCGCGCTTACGAAGAAGCCGGTCACACCGTCGCGGATTGCGTACGTCCCTAAGTCAAACACGGGGGCCGGAAAACGGCCCCCCGATTGTTCCCCACCGGAATTTGAAAGAGACGGAACATGGAAACCGCTATGCCCCGAGGCCGACGTGCCGCGCTGGTGCTTGCTTTCATGCTCGTGATCATTGGCATGCTCAACACCATGCCGGAAATCGCTGGGCTGCAGGACTGGATGCGCGACGTCACCGGCCTGCGTTATTTCCGTGTTTCAGGGTTTCCCACCGAATATCTGTATCCACCGCTATTTGTCTTGATGATGGTGATCGTCACGCTGGACGCCAGCGTCTATCGGGCGTGGCGCAACGAGAAGCCGCGGCGTGCTTGGCTTGGGGCCTGTCTAGATGGGGGGCTGATCCTTGCTGCTGTGCTTGGGGCATTGGGGTTTCTCGTCGAAATTGATTCCATTTGCTTGATCGACCAAATCACAGGCGAACGTGCACGGCTGATCGCGGACGCGGCAGAACGATCCGCTGGTGTGATCCCCGGTATGACCTTCGAGGCCGAAGTTCCAGCGTGTCAGGCGCGCTTCGGGGTCTGGATCATTCCGCTGCTGTTCACGATCATCACGCTGTTTTTTCTCTACAATATCCGCGTCTGGGGATTGCCGCTTGTGGCGGTCGCCAGCGTTGTTGTGCTGTACACCATATCCACCGCGCTGATTTGGGTGTTTGACCTGAGCGATAATAACTTTCTGCTGACGAAGCTCGGGGCAGACGGGGGTGATCCGCTTGCCGCAGCAATCCAAAAAGCGACGAACGTTTTCATCACGCCTGATGGTTTCATGGGCCGGTTCATGGACATCATCGTCAATCAGGTTTTCCCATATGTCATCTTGGGCGCACTTTTTGGCACATCGGCAGGTGGCACGTCGCTGATCAAACTGGCCGTCCGGTTGACGCGAAACCTGCGGGGTGGTCCGGCCCATGCAGCGATTGTATCTTCGGCCATGTTTGGCACGATCACAGGCGGGCCTGTAACCAACGTATTGTCCACTGGGCGACTGACGATCCCGATGATGCGGCGCAACGGGTTTTCGCCGCAATTTGCAGGCGGGGTCGAAGCCGCAGCATCGTCGGGCGGACAGATCATGCCACCGGTGATGGGGGTCGCGGCCTTTGTCCTCGTTGCGATTACAGCGGTGCCGTACACCAAAGTCATCACGGCAGCATTCATTCCCGCGATGGCGTTCTTCTTTTCGATCTTTCTGGCCGTTGTGTTTCAAGCCCGCCGCGAGAAGGTGCAAGCCATGCGCACAATTCCAGACGATCTGGTGATGGAGCGACAAGATTGGCTAAACCTTGTTGTCATTTTCCTTCCGATCCTGACGATCCTGTTCCTGCTGCTGGGAAACAAAGATGCATTCGCACAAAGCGCGTTGGCAGGCATGCTGCCCGCTGGTGTCGCACAGACGATCACCAATTCGACGGGCGATGCAATTTCTGCCGGATGGTGGGCCGTGATCGTGCTGTTGCCGCTTTTGTTTCTTGACCCTGCAACACGGGCGAAACCGTCCAAAGTTCTTACCTCTCTTGGGGAAGGCGGGGTTCTTGTTTCACGGTTGTTTTTGCTCTTGTTCGCGGTTTCCATCATCTCTGCGTTTTTGAACGAAAGCGGGCTGACGGGCGAATTGACACGCGCTGTCACAGCGTGGCTGGAAACGGCACAGGTCTTGCGCATTGCTGGCTATGAAATCCCGATTGTCGGCGGGGTCTACCTGATGCTTGCGCTAACCTGCGCAATGTTCTGCGCGATCCTTTTGGGTATGGGGATGCCGACGGTCCCCGCCTACGTAAATGTCGCGCTTTTGCTGGGGCCACTTTTGGCCAATCTTGGGGTCAGCTTTTTCACAGCGAATATGTTTGTGTTCTATTTTGCGGTCGCGTCAGCGATTACGCCACCAGTCGCTATCGCTGCCTTTGCCGCCGCGTCGATCACGCGGACCGAACCAATGCGGACCAGCATTGCGGCCGTGCGCGTGGGCATCGTCATGTTCACAATCCCCTTCGTATTTGCGTGGTACCCCGAATTGCTGCTGATCGAAGAGGCCGTGACGATTACGAGCGACACGGGCCGTCGCGTTCTGATCGAAGGGTATACTGGGCAGGTCGATTGGGTCGGCTTGGCAGGCGTGTGCCTGCGACTGGTGCTTGTGCTTTATCTTGTCGCGTCCGCACTTGCGCGTTTCGATTATGGACCAATTGGACGTGCCGAAGCGGGATTACGTTTGTTCATTGCAGTTCTGGTGTTGTGGAAAACTGCCCCTGTGATGTGGATCGGCATAGCGGCAGCGGCGATGATACTTGTTGGCCATATGATGTGGCATCGGAACAAACGTATGGGTGAAAATACTGGCTAGCGGTGCGCCGATCAGATCAAGTTGCCGGCGTTTTCTTTAGCGTCGCGAATGATCTGCGTGATCCGGCCGAAAACTAATGTTTTTTCCTAGGACCCCAATATGCGTCGTGGCTTTGCCGCAGGTCTTCGTAATTCTTGATCCGAAGCTTCGCGTCGTTTCCTCCGGCCTCGACGAGCATCGCGAGCAGGCCTTCCATCACGGCCATTGCGCCGACGTAGCAGCCGAAATGATGCGTCGAAACAACCGACACGATAACGTTTTCGTGCGGTGTGAATTCCGACGAAACGATTTCGCTATCGGACAGGATTATCAATTTCACGCCGCGTTCATTTGCGAATTTGCACGCCTCAATCGTCTCTTTTGAATAGGGCGTGAATGTGATCGCAACGAGGACGTCTTCGGGGCCCGCATCGTTCAGTTCATCAATCGCGCTGTTCATGTGTCTTGGAATTAATTGCAATGATGGCAATGCCATACGGCCAACATAGTGAAAGTAATAGGCAAGCCCGTAGCTGGCGCGGACCGCTGTGAGATACGTGTTTCGCGCGCCCAACAGCATCTCGACAACCCGCTCCAGTTGACCTGTTGTCTGGAGTTCCAAAGACCGGTGAACCACCCCGATTGAATTGGCCGCCGCTTCGGCCTGTGCGGCCCCTTTCGCACCCGACGATTGCAAGTTGTTCAACCAATCCGGCAAATCAGTGACGTGCGTGGACGCGACCAATGCGTGCCGGAACGGTTCGCGGAGGTCTTCGAAGCTTTCGAAATTGAGGTGCTTGGCCATCCGTACGAGCGAATAAGTTGACACGCCCGATTTGCGCGCTGTTTCCCGGATTGAATCCAGACCAAAGTCGGCGGGATGATCTACGATGTACTTTGCAACCGTCTGAAGGCGTGGCGACAGGTCAGGTATTTCGCCCTTGAGCATTGATATTGTTTTGGATTTCAGTGTTGGGTCCACGGCGATCAGCCCTCACATAACTGCTGCCGGATAATAACATTTGTGATTTTTGAGCGCAATTGACAGGCTCTGTAATTTAGACATTCTTACAGCAACATCTGGTTTCAACATAGATCGTGCCCTAATGCCTAAATTCCCTTCGCCTGCGCCCATTGTCGTCCACGGTAGTGCTTTCCCCCTGCTCTACCGTGCGAAAATGTTGGTCACCGACTCCGTAGTTGCGGAAGCAGGCAGGCTGACAAAGCGCTTCCCGTATTCGGGTGATCTGTGCCCGTGGCATGACCAAAAATCTGCACGGTCATTCGTAGACCTGAACGTCTCGCAGATGCGGAGACATTAGATGTTAAAGCCTTTCATCATGGTGGCCCCGACAGGCGCACGCCGCACGAAATCTGATCATGCCGCTTTGCCGATGACGATCGACGAAATTGTTGCGACGGCGATCAGTTGCCACGCATCAGGGGCCGACGCGTTGCACCTGCATATTCGCGATGATGATGGTCGACATTCGTTGGATGCCGGTCGGTACCTTGAAACGATCGCAGAGCTGGACCGCCTGTTGCCCAACATGCCTGTTCAGATCACGACCGAAGCAGGCGGAATTTTCGATGTATCCGCGCAATTGCGCTGCTTGCAGACTGTAAAACCCAAATGGGCATCAATTTCAGTCCGTGAAATCGACCGCTCTCCTGATCTGGCTGATGCTGTTTATGGCGCATGCGCGGACGCTGATACGAAGGTCCAGCATATTCTTTACGGCCCAGATGATGTTTCGCTTTACATGCAGCGCCGCGCCGAAGGCATTATCCGACAGCACCAAGCCGATGTGATTTATGTCCTTGGCAGATACAGCAAAAACCAGACGTCGCGCCCCGAAGATTTGCAACCATTTCTGACCCCTGAACATGAAGCTGACAGTTGGATGGTTTGCGCTTTTGGGCCTTTTGAGCATGCATGCTTGGTTGACGCAGCCCAACGTGGTGGTGCGCTACGGGTCGGATTTGAAAACAGCACAACCGGCGAAGACGGGCATACCCACAAGGATAATGCAGCCTCTGTTTCCTCTTTGCGCCAGAAATTGACGGGGGCGGCATGATCACGACCTGTCTGCGCAGCAGGTTATCGGACCTAAAGCCCACCGTTCTTCCGAGGCGCGCAATCTATGACGCCTTAGCCAACGCTTCATACTAGATCATAAAGGTCGCACCCATGTCCCACATCTTCCCACGCCATTGTCACACTGAC
The DNA here is from genome assembly GCF_023015725.1 of Loktanella sp. F6476L. Taxonomy (NCBI): domain Bacteria; kingdom Pseudomonadati; phylum Pseudomonadota; class Alphaproteobacteria; order Rhodobacterales; family Roseobacteraceae; genus Loktanella; species Loktanella sp. F6476L. Next base: position 12,919 of record NZ_JALKAR010000021.1, read on the forward strand.
ATGCCCACCGCTGTTGGTGGCGACGGTTGTTTCCTGATCGACGCGTCTGGCAAACGCTACTTTGACGGGTCAGGCGGGGCAGCGGTGTCTTGCCTTGGACATTCAAACGAACGGGTCATTGCCGCCATCAAAGACCAAGCCGAAACGCTGGCCTATGCCCATACGGGGTTCTTCACCACCGCACCTGCCGAAGAGCTGGCCGATCTATTGATTGCGCATGCACCCGGTGATCTGGATCGTGTCTATCTTGTCTCTGGCGGGTCGGAGGCGGTCGAAGCCGCGTTGAAGCTCGCGCGTCAGTTCCACATCGAAAACGGCGAACCCAGCCGCAAACATGTGATTGCCCGCAGGCAAAGCTATCACGGCAATACGCTTGGCGCATTGGCCGCCAGTGGCAACGCGTGGCGCCGCCAACAGTTTTCACCGCTTTTGATCGACGTCAGTCACATTGCACCTTGTTATGAATACGCGGAGCGGGCGGCGGATGAAACGCTGTTTGATTACGGCCAACGAGTCGCAAATGAACTAGAAGAAGAGATCCAGCGCCTTGGCCCTGAGAACGTCATGGCCTTTATCGCTGAACCTGTCGTCGGGGCGACGCTTGGGGCGGTTCCCCCTGTTGATGGCTATTTCAAACGGATCCGCGAGATTTGCGACGCACACGGTGTGCTTCTGATCCTTGATGAGGTGATGTGTGGCATGGGCAGAACGGGTCATTTATTTGCCTGTGACGCCGAAGGTATTGCACCGGACATTCTGTGCATCGCCAAGGGTTTAGGGGCTGGATATCAACCCATCGGCGCGATGCTGTGCACGTCGCACATCTATGATGCCGTGGCCAAAGGGACCGGATTTTTCCAGCACGGACACACCTATCTGGGGCACCCTATCGCCGCCGCCGTCGGTTGTGCGGTTCTCAAGGAAATTCTCGAAAATGATCTGGTCGCGCAGGTGCGGTCGCGCGGCGCATTTTTGGGCACGCAGCTTCATCACACATTTGGACAACATCCGAATGTCGGTGACATTCGAGGGCGTGGGCTGTTTTGGGGCATTGAACTGGTCGAGAACCGAGATAGCAAAACCCCATTTGATCCAAGTCGCGGGATTGCAGGTAAGATCAAAAAAGCAGCGTTTGCAGAACGGCTTGCGTGCTATCCAATGCCCGGAACCCGAGATGGTCGCATCGGCGACCACATAATGCTCGCCCCACCATTTGTTGCATCTGAAGCTGAGTTAAGAGGAGCGTTGGAAAGCCTTGAGCGCGCGTTGATTATGACGCTTTAGCGCAGCGCCTGCATGCCACCTACCCTCACATAAAATGACGTTCGCGTTGTTAGGTTCAATGTGAGCGTTGCAAGTGCACCCTGTATTAGGGCTTAGCGCATCCCTTTGAGAAAATATGATGTTCCAAAAGGAGACAGACATCATGGCAACTCAAGTATTGGGCGTACTCGCAAATGCTCAGGAAGTTACAAAGTATTCCACGTCTTTGGCCATTCAATCCCCGTTGAAAAAGATGGACGCCGTATGTGGCCAACCAAGTTTTAAACGCGAAACGGCTCAGCAAATGATTTCGGGAAAACTCTCCCATAATTATTACACCCAAGCGGATTCCGGAGGAAAAAAATGTGAAGCGGCGTTTCTTTGTACTTGTCGGAGGAAATGCCGCGTTTTCTACCAATTTAGGCTGTTGAGGCAGTTCTCTACCAACAGGTGGGCCGCTGGTCTCCGAGAGACTGTCATTGTCGCCCATCTTTAGAGGTGCCGCAACGGCTGGAAGCTTGATGCACTCGCGACCCTGATCGACCATATCGCTGCGGCCCAAAGCAATTCTGGCGTTGATAGGCGTCATGCAGCACCGACCGCCAGTCGAAGCCATTTGCGTGGCGGTGTTTCTTTTCGCGCGGGCGATACGGCCTTCGTGACCGCCCACCCGTGCTGCAGATCGTGAAGGGAAGCATCGAGGAGCCAATCGCCGCACCTATTCAGCCTTAGACCTCCGGGTTGATTACGTGGATAGCCTGGCCTGCGGCATAGGCGTTGATCTGATCGAAAATGTCGCTGAACTGCAGGTCAAATTCGTCTTCCGTCACAAAGCCGATATGGGGCGTGGGCAGGACATCGGGATGTGTGAGCAGCGGGTGCGCCCTGTCGCGCAGCGGTTCATTGTCAAATACATCAACGGCAGCGTGGATGCGGCCCTTTTCGAGTTCAGCCTCAAGGACACCAGACGCAATGAGGCCAGAGCGCGACGTGTTCACCAGCAGACTGCGCGGGGCCATCGCCGCAAGATCATTGGCAGTGATAATTCCACGGGTTTCGGGTTTCAGGCGCACGTGCAGGCTGATGACGTCGGAAGTTGCAAAAAACGCCTCACGGCTGGCGGCAACGGTTTGGCCATCGGCCATAGCGCGCGCGCGGCCGTCTTCGGAGGCCCACCATTGCACATTCATTCCAATGGCTTCGGCATAACCCGCCAACGCCCGCGCGATGCGGCCGTAGCCATAAAGACCCAATGTGCGCCCTCGCAGGGTGCGCCCGACCCCCATTTGCCACGCGCCTGCGCGGATGGACGCCACCTGCTGCGGGATCTGACGGTAGCTGGCAAGGATGAGTGCCAGTGCCATTTCGGCCGCCGCATAGTTCGTCCCGCCGCCCGCCATGTTGGAACAAAGCGTCACGTTATTCGCGGTGCAAGCGGCCACGTCTACATGCGGATAAACGCTGCGCTGACTGATAAGTTTCAGGTTGGGCGTGCGCTCTAACAATTCGGCCCCGATCTTGGTGCGTTCGCGGAACAGCACCAGGGCGTCGGCATCCTGAATACGCTTGGCTAGTCTTTCAGGGTCGGGTTCGTGGTCCGTCCAGACCGTCACATCGTGATCAGCCAGTTTGGCGAAACAAGGCAAGCTGCGCAGAGTGTCGAACCAATCGTCAAGGATATGAACCTTCATCGTATCAAGACCGATTTTGGGATCATAACCTCACCACGGGCCAGCAAGCGCGCGGTGCGGACCAACCCTGCAGAACGCAAGTCGATGCCGTCTGCGGTCACGTCATAATCCACCAATACATTGATCTGGCCGCTTGCGTGTTCCAACGTAATCGTCGCGGGGCGGTCGTTGGAACGGGCGGCCATGCCCTCTGCCACAGTGCCGGGGGTTAGGACGCAGGACGCGAGGCACTGCGCGCCGGTCACGGCCATCGTTGGATGGGCCTTCCACGGCATGAAATAGCGCGTGGCGATAGTGCCGCCATCTTTCGCGGGGGCGAGAAGGCCAAACTTGGGTGTGACAGATTTGGCAACGTTCTGCATGCCCATGGCTTCGCCTGCTTGGATGCGGACACCCTCCATCGCGGCGAAGAAATCTTTGTTATCGTTCAGAGTTTCGGCGCTTTCATAACCCGTGAGGCCAAAGGCGTCCGCCTTGGCTATGACCATCGGCATGGCAACATCCATGCAGGTGACATCGACACCATTGAAGGTATCGATCAGGTTGCCGGTGGGTAAAAACGCACCCGTCGCGCCGCCGATGGTGTCCATGAATTGCAACGCCACGGGGGCAGACGTGCCGGGCACGCCGTCGATTTTGGCGTCACCATCGTAGGATACCGCGCCGTTCGGGGTCTGGACGGTCGCCGCCACTCGTGCGCGGGTGTTGACGGCATGAATGTTGAGTTTGGTTTCACCGTTTTGTGCCTTAATCAGCCCCATTTCAATGGCTGCAGGGCCAACGCCTGACAAGATATTCCCGCAGGTCGGCTTAAAATCGACTGTACGATCTTCGACACTGACTTGCGCGAAGAAATAATCGATGTCAGCCCAATCATCATCCGATCGGGACAGCATTGCCACTTTGGTTGTGACAGCATTTCCGCCACCGACACCGTCGATGTTGAGCGGATGACCAGAGCCAACCATAGCGATCAACACTTGTGCCAATGTTTCCAGATCATCCGGCAAATCGGCACGGTTCAGGTATGGTCCGCGGGACGTGCCGCCACGCATGAACAGGAAGGGAATAGCGGTTTGGGTCATGTCAGAGGCCATGGTAGATCAAAGTTGGATTGCAAAAGTCCCGGCGGGAAGTCGCGGTTCAAGGTCCATGCCATGGCGCAGATAAATGCGACGCCGACGGCGGCATAAGCGGCGGCAAAGCCCCAGCTTTTGCCTGCGCGAATGCGGATGAACAGCAACAGGAAACCTGCCAAGGCAAGGATGAAGCCCACAAGAGAAGTCGCGGCCAGCAGGCCAGCAATCCATGCCAGCGTTCCCCAAAGGCCGTAGACGTTCACATCGGCGTCTTGCACTTCGCGATCCGCAAAGATGGCATGGTTTTCGGGGCGCAGCATCATTTGCCCAATCAGTGCGACACAACATACCAGCGTCACCAAGGCGATAAAGTTGGGAAAGATGCGATCTCGGAAGGCGTAATCGGGGATTTGCCATGCGTTGAGCATAAAGACCGCGACAACAGCGGTGATCCCCAGAAGGAACATCATCGGTGCGCGTTTGGTGCCAACGCTGACGTCGCCTTCGGCTTGGATGTTCTTGGCCTGACGCAAGCCGATGAATACTGAAAGGACAGTGATGATGATCAGCGTGATGACAATTGGGCTGAAGATATAGGGCTGTGCGACCTCCCAGCCTTGGCGCAATTTGATGCTGGCCTGTTGGTGGGCTTGGTTTGCGTAGCGTTCGACAGGCAGTGACAGCACGAAGCCGATCAGGAACGCGGGGCGTGACCAGTCGAAGCGGCGCAACATGATGCCAAGTAGGCCGATGGCGAACAGCGCAACAAGGTCCCAGATTTCCTGACGCGACTGGAAGGCGGCGAAGGAAATAATCATGAACAAGAACGGCGCGAGCAGCGCAAAACGGATGCTTGTAAGGCGCGCGATACCGCCGGACGCTGCGATGCAGATCAGGGTGCCCACGACGTTTGCCAGCGCCAGCAACCAGACGATCGCGTAGGTGAAATCGAGGTTGCGTTCCAGCATAGCAGGGCCGACTTCGATCTTTCCGCTGCCCAATAGGGCGACTGCGGAAATGAAGATCGCCATTGAGCCAGAGCCGGGGATGCCAAACAAAAGCGTGGGGACCAGCCCGCCCCCCTCTTTGGCGTTGTTCGAACTTTCAGGCCCGATCACCCCGCGCACATCACCTTTACCAAATTGCGATTTGTCTTTTGCGGTTTGGACTGTGTGGCCGTAGGCGATCCAGTCAACAACGGATCCACCAAGGCCGGGGATCACGCCAACGGTTACGCCGATCAGTGAACAGCGAAGTGAAAGCCATTTGTTGGCCCACCAATCCTTTACACCCGACAGCCATCCGCCGCCCAAAGGGGCGCGTTCGGAAATGGCGCGATCCTGACGCAGTAGGGCAATGATTTCGGGAATGGCGAAAATAGCCAGACCAACGATCACCAACTTCAGGCCGTCACCAAGGTATTGATACAGCTCGAACGGAATGCTGCCGCTCTCGGCAGAGCGCCAGCTGACAGGAACCATGCGCAGTTCGCCTTCAAACCGGCCTTCACCGATGGTACCAACCAAAAGACCAAGCCCCGCGGCCGCAATACCTTTCAAAGCGATACGTCCGGCCAGAATACCCACCATCGACAGGCCAAAAACCGAGATCATCAAGAGTTCCGGCGTCTTGAACAGCAACACAATTGGGCGGGCCGCGAGAATAAAGAGCGTCAGGAACGCCGCCCCCATAAGGCCGCCAAATAGGGAGGATGCGAAGGCGGCCGAAAGTGCGCGTGCTGCTTGGCCCTTCTTCGCCATTGGGAACCCGTCAAGGACAGTGGCCTGCGAAGCCGACGATCCGGGTATTCCCATCAGAACGGACGCAAAGGTATCGGATGTCGGGACAACCGCCACCATGCCAATCATCAAAGCAAGCCCCGTGACAGGCTCCATCCCGAACATGAATGGCAAGAGAAGCGACAGCCCCGCGATCCCTCCCAAGCCGGGAAAAACGCCAATGCACAGTCCCATCAGAACGCCGAGGACCAAATAGCCGATCACATGGGGCTGAAGGATCATCGCAAACGCATCATTGAGCGCAGGTAAAGCTGTCGCAAAGACTTCCATCTTCGACACCATCCATGTTTTGAAATTGAAAAAGTAATGACCCCACCCGCATCGCAGGCAAGTGGGGTCGTTAGACTTAGATTACTGAAGAACGACGCCGTAGCGTTCGCCCAACCAGTTGATCACAAAGTCTTTTGCTTCTTGCGGAACGTCAGTCGCGCTCGCCATAGCTGTTTGCGCCGCAGCGCCAGTCAGCTGCGGGTAAACGCCAAGACGCGCGGCACTGATTTCAGCGAAATCGTCGCGTTCCTGAATAGCCGCGAAGGCTTCAGTGAAGGTTGCAACGGCTTCATCAGGTGCGCCTGCTGGCAGGAATACCATTTTCTGTGCTGGGAAACCTGCGACGAAGAACGCCTTCCATGCGTCCCATTGTTCGCCCTCGGTTGCGCAACCGTCGGTGGCTTCGCAGATTTCCTTAAACGTCGGCATGTCAGGGAAAGTTGGGTCACGCACAATGTTGCCGTCAGCGTCCAGTGCCCCGAAAGAGAACCAAGGCATTGCAGAACCTGCTTCCACCAGCGGTGTCACACCGGAAAGGTAGGACGAAGATGTCTGATAGTCGATGTTGGCTTCGCCACGCTCGAACATCAGACGGCCATCGCCGCGACCTTCAATCCCGAATACTGGTTCGACGTTGAGACCCAGCATTTCCCATGCAAGTAGCGGTACGAGATCAAGACGGGTCGCGCCTTGAGAGCCGTAAACGAAGGATTCGCCTTCGATACCTGCCGCGGAACCGCCGTCACCCAGCATGCCGCGCAGGTCTGTTGGTAGATAGGCTACGCCCCCCGTGCCAGACGCAAGAACCACGTTCCAGTCGCTATATTCATAGCGCACGCGTGGGTCGCTCAACAGGTAAGGGAACTGTGTGGAACCAGAAGACCCGAAGATCGTTGTGCCGTCTTCGTAAGTCATTTCCTGAAAGTTGTTCGCGCCCTTCGTGGAACCTGCACCGGGATCAAAAGTGACCACAACAGTAGGGTTGCCAGGCAACGCTTCGGACAAAAGCGGGGCATAGAAGTTGGCCCATTTGGCGGAACCACCGGTTTCAGAGAAAGGGATAATCCATTCGACAGTTTTGCCGGACAGATCGATCTGGTGGCCGTCAGCGACAGATTGTGTGGCGACCAAAGCAGATGTAAGCGCCAGAGCGCCCAGTGTTTTCTTAAGCATTTTTTCCTCCCATTGATCAGGCCACCTCGACCTGACACGTAGAATCAAAAGACCTCCCGAGTCTCCTTGATGCGGCGACCTTGCAGTGACATCCTTGCGCGAACCTTGCATCCGCCCGATTTTTTGAAAGGAACCCCAGTGCGTATCGTCGTCGTCGAAGACAACATCTCTGTCGCGAAAGGCATCCGCTATTATCTGCATGACGCGGGACACGCGGTGGATTTGCTACACGACGGTGAGCAAGCTGCAGCCTTCTTGATTGATGATGATGCGGATATTGTGGTGCTTGATATCAATCTTCCTAAGCGGGACGGGCTGACGATCCTGCGCGAGCTACGTGGCAGGGGCGACAAACGCCCAGTGTTGTTGCTAACCGCGCAGTCGGAAACCGAGGACAAGGTCAAAGGTCTGGATGCAGGGGCAGATGATTACCTGAGCAAGCCCTTCGAGATGGACGAATTCGGCGCCCGCATTCGCGCCCTGTCCCGCCGCGTGGGCAAACAGCCTGTACAGGTTTCGCAGATCGGAGGCGTATCCTTTGATCTGACGGCCCGAACGATTTCGGGGGTTGACGGACCATTGGATGTCCCACGACGGGAGGTCGCCTTATTCGAACGGCTTTTGATGGCGAACGGGCGTATTGTTTCGAAACAACTGCTGCTTGATAGCCTTTACGGGACTGGTTCAGATGTGGACGAACCAGTCGTCGAAGTTTACGTGTCGCGGCTGCGCAAGCGACTGCAACCACATGGCGTGCAGATCACCGTAAAGCGCGGCTTAGGCTATGTGATGCAGGCGACACCTTGAATAACAGCCTGTCCCTTCGTGCGCGGCTGACGCTTTTGATCCTTGGGCCGCTGATATTGGTCGCTGCCCTTGTTGGCGTCTGGGCCTATTTTGACGCGCAAAACAATGCGGGTGACAGGTTCGACCGATCCCTGCTTTCAACAGCATTGGCAATTTCGCGCGATACGGCCGTAACCGGCGGCGACGCATTAAGCGAAGAAACCCGCGACCTGATCCGCGATACGTCTGGTGGCGCGGTATTCTATCACGTTTTTGCACCCGACGGTGTTTTTGTGACGGGCTATGCGACCCCGCCTGTGCCTCCGAACGTGGTGCCGCCGGACGCAACGCAGACCTATTACGACGCCATCTATCGCGGCGAACCGGTGCGCGCTTTACGGTTTTCGCAAAGCACCTCGATTGACGGGGTAACGGGGCTGTTCACCTTTACCGTTTGGCAGCAAACAGCGGTACGGGATGGGTTTGTGCGATCTCGCACGGGGCCCGTATTTTTGATTATCGCGTCGATGATTGGTGCGCTTGCCCTGTTCGTCTGGTTTGGGGTCGCGCGCGGCCTTGCACCACTCACGGACTTGGAAAGCGCCATCGCAAGACGGTCCTCGTCCGATTTGTCGCCCATCAAACGCCGCATTCCGCAAGAGGTCGTTGGGATCGTCGGTCGGTTCAATGATCTGGTGGCAGAACTGTCGCGCACGTTCGACGCCAAAGATGCTTTCATCTCGGATGCTGCGCACCAATTGCGGAACCCGATTGCAGGTGTGATGTCGTTGGCAGATTCAGTGGCCAATGCAAAAACCTTTGAGGATGCGATGGTCCGCTCTGAAGATCTGCGCGACGCAGCGCGGGATGCAGGACAATTGGCCAACAACCTCTTAACGTTGGAACGTGCCCGCGCGACACCAGCCGCTGCTCAGGTCCAGACCTTTGATCCCATAGCGATCCTGAAGCCACTCGTCGCATCATTCACTGAAACGGCCAGACAGATGGGCGTCACCTTTGAAGCAGTGCTGACCGATGATAAGATTTCTTTGACGGGCGATCCGGTCATGTTCGAGCAGGCCATTTTGAACATGCTAAACAACGCGCTAGCACACGGTGGGACTGACCTTAGCGTAGTGGTGCTGCGTACTCAGCGATCTTCGGGCAGTTTTGACGTCGCCGTTACGGACAACGGCGTCGGCATTGCCGCAAAGGATTTTGAGCGCGCTCTTGGTCGGTTCAGCCAAATTGGTCCAAGCGCAGGATCAGGTCTTGGGCTCCCGATTGCCCAAGCGGTTCTTGAAAGCGTCGGTGGGAAGATCAGGCTATCGAATACTGAAGACGGCTTTTGCGTTCTTATGACCTTTCCGCTGACCGCGTCACCGCAGCCTCTTTGACAAGGGCGGCCATCCGGTAGAACCCGTGCGCCATCTTCGAGAATGGCGTCAGCAGAAAGAACGTCAGCACCGTGCCCAAGTGTAGCGGAAGCAGCCAACTAACGGCGGATGTGCCTGTCGCAGAATAAAGGATCAGACCGGTGAAACCGACTGAGCCAAGCAACAGCACAAAGGCCATCTCACCGCCCCAAGCGTTGGGTGCGCCGAGGTTCGGATCCGCTTTGGTCTTGATCCACGCGAGGCCCAAGCAGCCCAGCGTCAACAAAATCCCCCCCAGAATACCCAGCAGTTTTGGCAGGCTCAACAGCCCATAAGGCGCTTCAAGCCCGAAACCGTAGTGCAGGATCGTGCCGCTGGACGTGGAGGCAAAGCAAAGCAAGAAGCCATAAAGCACCGCTTGGTGCAGGTGGCGGCGGGCGTGGGTAAATCGGTCTTCGTCCTCGAAATTGCAGCCGTCTCCGTGGCCCCCTTTCAGGTTGCGCATTTGACCCGCAGATTTGGCCGCTTCCCAAATGTCGCCCATCCGTATTTTTCCGCCGCCCACCGTGCGCCAGTAACTGCGTAGCGACACGGCAAGAGCAAGCAGCGGCACCACGAACGCGGGCGCAAAGATCGCAACCATTAGGCCGTGAGACATGTAAGCGTAGAACCCTTCTCCGCCCTCGGGACGCAATGCTTGCGCAAGCGCGAAGATCAGAGACAGCGCCAAGACCAAGCCCGCGACAATCACAACGCCGTTCCGGTCAAACAGCTGAGCCAAACCGCGCGGCCATGCGTATTCTTTCCAGCTGTCTTGGCGGACTACGGCGAGGGCCTTGGGCAGGTTCAGATCGAATTCGTGTGGCGCGGTGTACTGGCAGGCATAATAGCAGCCTCTGCAGTTGTGGCACAGGTTGGCCAGTTGCGTCAGGTCGCCGTCGGAAAAGGCGCGTTCGCGGTGCAGGGCCGGAAAGACAGAACAATAGCCTTCGCAGTAACGACAGGCATTGCAGATCTCGGCCTGTCGGCGCGCTTCGTTCAAGAAATCAGTTTGCATGGGCCGCGGCCTCCTTACCTGCGATGCGTCCGAAGACCGTGCCGATTGTCATCCCGAAACCGGCCAGATAGCCTTGCCCAAGGATCGATCCAGCCATTGTTTCACCGGCGGCCCAAAGGTTTTCGATAGGCTTGCCATCGGCGGAACACTGGGCGTTCTCGTCTACTTTGAGGCCGAGGTAAGTGAATGTGACGCCGGTGCGCAGGGAATAGCCATAGAATGGCGGCTCGGTGATCGGGCGGGCCCAGTTCGTTTTGGGCGGTGTGAGGCCGCGGGTGGTCACGCCGTCCAGTTCGGTCGGGTGGAAGCCCGACGTGTCGCCGCAGGCCGCGTTGAAGGTGTCGACCGTTGCGCGCAGATTTTCGGGCGGTAGGCCCATGGTTTCGGCCAACGCTTCTAGCGTGTCGGCTTTGATTGGCGGGAAGACCGACGGCATGAAGAGTTCAAGCGATTTGGCGTCAATGATGACGTATCCAACCTGATCGGGCTGAGCGGCGACAAGACGCCCCCAAATGGCGTAACGTTTGGGCCAAACATCTTCACCTTCGTCATAAAAGCGTTCTGCGTCCTTGTTCACAACAATAGAAAACGGGACGCAATCGAGGCGGGTCAGGATTCCCCCGTCAAACTTCGGCGCGCGCCCGTCAATGGCAACCGCGTGACACTGGGTCGGCTCGCCCACCTGTTCAACGCCTTGATCCAGAAGGTCCGCCAAAACCACCCCGCGATTGTAAGGCGTGCCTCGGATCAAGAAGTTCTTTGCCGCAGGTCCCCAAGCGCGGGCCAGCCAATCGGTGTCAGCCTGAAAACCACCAGAGGCGACGATGACCGATTTGGGTGAAAGGCTTTTGGCGGTACTTTCGTGGGTGAAATCGATGCGCGTGATCCGCTGGCCTTCGCGTTCCAAATGGGTGACAGCTGCCTCATAAAGAACGTCGATGCCCAGCACTGCAGCGGTGCGATAATAGGCGTTCACCAACCCCTTCCCGCCGCCTAAAAAGAACGCATTGGTCCGCGCCAGCGATAGGGTGCCCGACAAGGACGGTTGGAAACGCACACCGCGTTCTTCCATCCACGGCAGGCATTCTTCGGAACGGCGGATCGCCAGCCTCGCGAGGTTTTCATCGGTCTTGCCGCCTGTGACCTTCATAAGATCGGCCACATATTCGTCTTCGCTGTAATCATCAATCAGCGGGCCGAGCGGGCCAGAATGCATGCACCGAAAATTGCGCGTGTGGCGGGAATTGCCGCCGCGATAGGGTTTGGGCGCGGTTTCAAGAATTTGCACGCGCGCACCAGCTTCGGCAGCGGTGATCGCGGCGCAAAGGGCGGCGTTGCCACCGCCAATGATGACGATATCGGGCTGGTTGATCATAGGCGCCTCCTAGTTGATCACTCACTAGCAGGCTCAGATTTATTTGACTAATGCAACATTTTTTGGAATTGATGCAATATGCGCATCAATTATGATTTTCTCGACCTAGAAGCCTTTCTCGCTGTGAAAGACACGGCTTCGTTCCACCTTGCGTCCGAACGTCTCAATCTGTCGCAATCTTCCGTCACACGGCGGGTGCGCAAGTTGGAAGAAGCGCTAGGGACCCAGCTATTCGAACGCACGACCCGTGATGTGCGCCCAACACTGGCAGCCAAACGTCTGCAAATTCGGGCCGAGGCGATCTTGCAAGAAGCGCGGGAAACCACACTCGCTATGCAGGACGAAAGCGCCGCATATGCCTATCAAATGGCGCAAACTGTCACGCTTGCCACGATTCCGAGCGTCATTGGCGGATTGGTCGCTCCGGCGATCTCGGCGTTTCGGGCCGCAGGCCACAACGCTCGTATTCGCGTGATGGACTTGGCGGCCAACGAAGTTGCAGAAGCAGTCGCACAGGGCGAAGCAGACTTTGGCATCGGTTCGATCCCCATGCTTGAACCGGTCACCGACTTCACGCCCCTCATTGAAGAATCCATGGTGCTAGTCCTGCCGCCAGATCACCTGCTTGCATCAAAGGACAGCCTTACTTGGCACGACCTATCCGGAGTTCCGCTGATCTTGCCTGCCCGCGGCACGGGAAACCGACTGCTTATCGACGAAGCCCTTGCCCGAAACGAAACGCCAGTTCTGTGGACACATGAAGTTGGCCGTACGACGACGGCGCTGGAACTGGTTTCGCAGAAAATCGGCGTCGCCGTTCTACCGAAAATGGCACTTGATGGCTGCTCGTCCGGAGGTGTCGTTTGGCGCCCTATAGCGGACCCAGCAATAAGCAGACCGATCGGCCTTTTGAACCGCCTAGGGCACGAAAATACGGCTTCAGCGCGTGCGTTCATGGACGTAATTGTCGGATATGTACGCGGCTGAAGTCTGCCGACAAAGGATCAATTCACCGGTAATCCCAAATTGCCGATTTGGACACGGACCACTATGTCAGCTGCTCAACAGAATAGAGATTTCGTCGTCGATGCGGGTTCGGTGCCAGCTTCGGTTGAAAGCGTTACGTGTTGCCGAACGTCTGCTTTCTCGCCGAAGCAGTCATTCATGCGCGGTGCAGCGTCAGTTAAAGTGAACCCAAGGCAAGCCTCAGATGCAGTACATCATCAGCCCGTAACGCATAAATTTCGGGTGACTGCCCAAGGATTCATTCAACGCGATGAACAAGGGTCACGTAGATCAATTAGAAGAACGGCGATCTTCGCGCAGTTCTGCTTATGTCGGGCATATAGTGGTGGACCGCACTGTAAGATAAATGGGAGTTGAACTTGAAAGCAAAAGCCATTGGAAGATGAGCGCTTGGGCCGTTTGCGAAGAATTGCCCCAAACGGACATTACCGATTTTCGTCGATTTTCATGCCAGAGTTACATTGCCTGCGGACAACGCAGGCGAATGTATCCAAGACAGTGCAAGCACGGTTTCCCGCGGTCGTGTAGGTGACACTCGGCTTTGTATTTTGGTGGAATTGACATGGTACGACTTTGGAAACGTATGGCGAACCATGCATGCAAAGTGTCCTTCTTGATGCATGTATTGCGGTTTAGAAGTTCAGCTTTTGGTCAAACTTCTAAACTATTTCCGGCGTCTCTGCATGCCACGGTTCAAACGAACCGCAAATCAATCGTCCAATATTGATGTTGGTTCTTGCGAGGTGAGATTGGGTTGTACCCCATCGGCGTATGTTGGCCGAGCACAAATCTGACACGGCGTCGACCTTCGGCTTCCAGATCATTGACCGGACGGGTTTCATTCGATCTGCCGCCGACATGCGACACCGAATACGTCAAACCACCAACCGATCTACCTACTGTTTTGTCGTAAATGTCACAAACCAACGGGGCATGTGATGGGATCGTCGGGTGCAACGATGACCATGGTTGCCAACTGCGGAACCGGACGCCCGCACCGCGCAAATTCGGGCCGTAGTCCCGCAAGGGCACTTCGACTTGGTTACAGGTCAGGATGTAGCGGTCCGACCAAGGCCCCTCAATCGTGGCCTCGACCCGTTCCAGCGAACTGTCGACATAACGTGACGTGCCGCCGCCGGTGCTTTCTTCGCCCAAAACCAGCCAAGGCTCAATCGCGTTGCACAACCGCAGGGTCATGCCTTCGACCTGTACCGAACCGACCTCTGGAAAGCGGAATTCGTACTGGGCGTCATACCAGTCATCACGGAAAGGAAAGCCATGTGCGGCGGACAGATCCGACAGCACCTCTTTGAAATCTGTCATCACATGATGTGGCAACAGATATTTATCGTGCAGCGTGTCGCCCCACGGGATCAGCGGCTCGGTGTAGGGTTTTTCCCAGAACCAAGACAGTATGGACCTGTCGCGGTTTGATGCCGCTCCTTTGATAGCATTTACTGCAACAAAGGAGATGAACTATGGGACTGAAACGTACGGACGAATTTCGCCAAGATGCGGTGCGGATTGCATTGACCAGTGGGCTA
>NZ_JALKAR010000022.1:0-22785 GCF_023015725.1 Loktanella sp. F6476L
TCATCGAAAGGCTTTCCAGCACCGCACCCAGCACCAGATACATCAAGATGATAAAGAACATAACGGTCCAAGGACCAACATCCATTGCGGTGACCCATGACAAGATCGCGTCAGGCAAACCTGCAAAGCTAATGAAGTTCGAAAAGATCTCGGCGCCGATGACCAGAGCGAAAATCATTGCAGTCGTTTTGATCGTGTCTTCGCCTGGCGGGATATTCCCGCTTGGCGCCAGCAAACGCCGGTTGTTGAACCAATCAACCCATTTAAGGGTGGCATATTCGACCGCTTCAAAACTGCGCCATGGACCGCGACGATGATTGACTTCGGCTTTGAACAGGCCGTTGATCGTTTCGGCCAAGGCGTTGTCATAGGAATTTCCAACGCTGCCGACAGACGGCGCAATCTTCGCCTCTGCCAGCCGTTCGGTGTCTTTGATCGAAAGATATTGCGATCCGCGATTTGAGTGATGCACCCGTTTATTTTGTGCTGGTCCGCTTTGATGAATGGCCTGTTTCAACTCGCGCACTTCACGTTCCAAGGCCTTCATCTTCTCGGCTTGTTCGGTCGTTATGCCGCCGCGTTGGCCGGTATCAATCTCGACCTTCTTGCCTCATTCGTTCAGTGTTTGCGGCGCACAGCCGATCTTCGAGGAAATCGACACAATCGCCACCCAACGACTTTCATGCTGCCCTGCGCCATCCAATACCACCCGTACAGCACGCTCGCGCACTTCTGGAGAATACTTGTTCGTTGTCTTGCTCATAATGCTCCATCGTACTCATAAGTTGGAACCTCCAGCAAACGCGGCGCGGTTTAACCTTGCGTGATGATGGTGCGCGCTACGATCCTTTGCCCGTTCACGATGAAGTTTGAATGGTCATTGCTGCTGAGGTTCACGGAGATTTCGTGATCGCCCGCTGGCAAGTCAGGGATATGGAAGTTCGGCCCGTAGAGGCGTGCGATTTTGATGCCATCCACATAAAGGTGGGCGTGGCCTGTATTTTCGACGTTTTCGCTGTTCACCATTTCGGGCGTGAAACGGAAATTGTCGGTCGTCACTGACACATTCCAGCCGTTCATAGGGTCTTTTGTGACGGCGATTGCGATCTGCGGGGCGCCGACGGCTGGCACCTCTAACATCCCGTGTTGCATGTCGTGTGCCATCATATCGACTGCTGTCTGCTGCACGGGAAGATCGCGGAATAGTGGCGCGATGAGGACGCCGATCAGAACAGACGCAATGCTGAGGTAGATTAGATATGGAAATCGCAAAGAGATCTTAGACATCGTGAGGCACCCTGACGGTTTTCAAGTTTGTATTTTTGCGCCAATCAGGCACCAGCTTTCTGAGTTTCCACCGCTGGCCTGCGCCCAAAAGCAACAGGACAAGCGCGACGCCAATGATGGGCATATGACCGACAAATTCGACCAGCGCTGCTTCGTTGTTGCCTTCGATCAGGAACAAGACATTTGACGTCAAAAGCACCATAGACAGGGCAAGAACTGTCAGACGGGTGGTTGTTCCAAGCACCAGAATGATCCCGAAGATCACTTCGACAAATCCCGCCGATAGTGCAAACAGACGATCGGTCACGAATTCGAACCCAAGAGCAGGCAAGAAATTCCATGGGTTTGCAGCGAGGAAGCTTTCAGCCAAGATGGCACCGAACAGTTTTTCGGCCAACCCGAGCGTGATCAGCGAAATCCCGACAAGGATGCGCATGATTGCCACCGAAAACGGTTTGTACTGTGCGCGCAATTCTCGTGTTGGCAAGTTGTTGATCAGCAAGAAGATCGCAATGCCAACCATGCTGAGATATTCCAGTGCAGCGAGGACGCCAAATTGGATGGTCAGTCCGAGGTGGAGAATGATCAGCAGAATTGCCGCATGGCGCACAAAACGGTTGGCGATCAATAGAATTCCGATGATGGCCTGCAGGAAAATCAGTTTTGTCCCGAAGGCCCCATAGGCGACCAGATGGGGTGCCAGCAGCGCGCCTTCATATGCTGTCAGCAGCAATGACATGCCTGTGAAGATACGCAAAATTTCGATGAAATCATGCCGGGTTTCGCTGCCGACGACGCGGACCTCTGGTAGCTTTGTGTCCAACACGAAGGACGCAAGCACGATCATGATGGACATCGCTATCCAGATCAAAACCTCGGGGTCAGTGATGCGGTAAGCGACGAAATTTTCGATCGTTACGTTGGTGTCGACAAACCACCGAACGTGCGCAAAGGCCTGCGTCGCACTGAAGGTCAAAACAAGTATCAAAAATGCGCCCAGACTCAAAAGGAGCGCGGGACTTAGTTTATTTCCGATGGATGACATTGGCCGCCCTTACATTGCCTAACGCGTCACGAAATAGCGTGATGTAGGCGCTGGTCCAGCGGCAGCTGACAGATCTGTGATCGGCCTTTATGGCGAGACAATTGGCACTTCGATGACCGTTTTGCCACACAGATAGATAAGTGCGTGGTGCATTTCACGACGGGCACCATAAGGCACAGAACATAGGCGCGTTCTGCCTATCGACCAGCTGATTGTTCCACGACCGAAATTGCTTCGGCGGGCAGGGGAGGCGGCCTTAGACCGCCCGCACAATCACGTCGTACCGTTTGGTATGTAGTCGAAGTGATCGAACCGTGCTTCGCGTGCGCGGCCTGATGTGTCGATACAGTGCATCCCGACGAATGCGCCTGTAAATGATGCGTGTTCGCCGCGCCCTCCTTCATCCGAAATGATTGACGCGTCGAGAGTTTCGCCGATCTGTTGCCATTCCCCGCCTTGCCGCCACAGGAACTTTTGGGACGCGTGATCGACGTCGACCCGCATCTCGACCGGCCCGTCGGCGACGGGGATAATGTCGGACATCCATGACAGCACCCCGTCTGGCCAATCACCTGCGCAGGACACGACACGCAATGCACGTTGGCCGTTCTCATAGGTCAGGATCAGCCCATGGAATTTGCATCGGTTGTAATAGGTGAACAGACCCGCTGCCTGTTGGTAGGTGTCAGGGTCAAAGTCGACCTGCGTTTCGGCCGTGTAAGCGTGGTGTTCCTGCCGTCGCGCCAGCAGCGATTGTTCGAACCATGATCCCCAGCTTTCACGACCAGTCAGGACCACGGCACCCGGTTCAACGCGGAACAACCGATCTGGGTTCGGTGTGCGCAGCCATTGGAATTCGGGCGGAAGGAAGCCATCCGCGAAGTCACGGCGTATCGCCTGCGGCGCATGTGGCGTTGCGGTGATGCCCTTTGGGGCAGGGACCTCTTCACGCGGAACTTGGCTACCGTGTTCGAGGTAGAGCCAATCGTCGCGCCAGACACATTTTTCGATCCCTGTTTCGCGACCCATCGGGCAAAACTGACCCGTCCCGTTTGGACCGGACATCGGGCGACCCATCAGGAATGTGTGATACACTTCGCCCTCTGGCGTCTCGACCATCTGCCCGTGACCGGCGCGTTGAATTGGATGATCGGGCGCGTGTTTCGTCGTGATGACGTGTTTGTCGGGGTGATCTTCATAGGGACCAGCGATGTCGCGGGACCGTGACAGGGTGACCGCGTGCTCATAGCCTGTGCCGCCTTCGGCCGTGGTTAGGTAGTAATATCCGGCGCGTTTGAATAAGTGTGGCGCTTCGGTCAGGCCCCGATCTGTTCCGGCGTAGATATTTGTGATTGGGCCGGTCAGTCCGGCATCGGGAGACCATTCTTGCAACAAAATCCCGTCGAAGCGGTCATGCGCTGGGTTCACGCCAGAACCCGCGCCGCGGTGGTTCCACTGCATGTTGACGAACCATTTGCGCCCGTCGTCATCGTGGAACAAGGACGGGTCGAACCCCGAGGAATTGATGTACCATGGGTCACACCAGTCGCCATCGATCGTCTCGCAGGCGGTGATGTAGTTGTGCGCGTCCTTGAAATCCCCATCCAGGCGTTTGACATCTGTATAGATCAACCAGAATTTACCGTCGGCATGCGACAGACACGGTGCCCAAATCCCGCAGCTGTCAGGGTTGCCGCGCATGTCCAAAAGTGCCGCACGGTTCAACGGGCGGGCGACCAGACGCCAGTTCACAAGATCAGTAGAATGGTGGATTTCAACGCCGGGGTACCATTCGAACGTCGACACCGCGATGTAGTAATCCGATCCTACTCGGCAAATCGAAGGATCGGCGCGAAAGCCCGTCAAAATTGGATTACGGATCATGGTGTCAGTCCTTCAGTCGTGTACAGGGGCGCCGTCGCGGATCGGGATCGGCTGATTATAGATGCCGGCGCATCATGTTGACGGGGCGTTTTGTGTCAACCTTCAACGCCCTTTTCGCACGACGGCAGGTGGTGACATGCAACCTATGCATAACACCATTGATGACGCTCTACTTGCCCGCGCCTGCGCGTTTTGCTAATGTCTGGCACAGATCAGGGAGGTCCTGATCTACAAAATAATCGCAGCGGAGGTCGCGCGAGATGAGCAAGATGCACACATTGGCCGTGTTTATTGGCCGTTTCCAACCATTTCACATCGGTCACATGGATGTCGTCGATAGCGCATTGGCGCAAGCCGACAGTCTATTGATTTTGGTCGGCAGTTCTTATCGCCCCCGCAGTTGGAAAAATCCTTTCTCCTACAACGAACGCGTTTCGTTCATTCGTACCGCCACAGAAAATGCCGCGAAACCTGTCGCGACGTTGCCGCTGGTTGATACGTTGTACAACGACCGCGCTTGGACAACCAACGTGCGGACAGCTGTGACATTGCACATGCGCAAGGCTGGTTTGGACCCCGATGCAACCAAGATTGTCTTGGTCGGTTTGGAGAAGGATAAGTCGTCCAAATACCTGAACTGGTTTCCATCGTGGGAATTGAACGGTGTGGCACCTTCGGTCCACAACGGGGCCGTCGTAAATGCGACTGACTTGAGGGAAGGGTTGTTCTTTGGCGAAGGCGCGGATGGCTTAGCCGATCGATTTGGCAGCCAGCAGGTTGCCGCCGTTCAGCAATGGATGGCGCAAATGCCTGATGCAGCCGAGACAATCCGCAAAGAAGGTGCGTTCGTCCGCAGTTATCAGGATCGCATTGCGAAAGCAGAAGCTGTTTATGGGTACCCCATTCCGATCAACACTGCCGATGCCGTCGTGATCCAGTCCGGCCACATCTTGATGGTTGAACGCAAGATGGAACCCGGTAAGGGCCTGTGGGCGTTGCCCGGCGGTCATATCGACCCCGATGAAACCGCCGAAGAGGCCAGCCTGCGCGAGCTTTACGAAGAAGCAGGATTGGACATGCCGAAGGGTGCGATGCGGGGACGATTGCGTGCGCGCCGTGTGTTTGATCACCCTGACCGGTCTGAACGGGGCTGGGTGCGTACCGAGGCCTTTGTGTTCGAACTGCAAGATCGCAAGTCGCTTGAAAAACTCAAAGCAGGCGACGATGCAGCCAACGCCCGATGGGTCCCGATTACCGAGATCACACCAGATACTATTTTCGAGGATCACTTTGATATCATCCAAGCCCTCGTCCCTGATGTACCCTTTGCTTATTCGTCCATTTTGATGGCGCAAAGCTAAGGTCCATTGCCCGCAAAGAGCATATCTTTGCACACCAAATCTGCGGGAGGTCCGCAGGTTTCATATCCGTCCAAATCCGAGGAGGAACAGGACAATGACTTACGATCCCAAGGGCGCAAATGCGCTTTTCCCCAATGCCGTCGCCGTGGACAACATTCTGTTTGATACCGACAGTTACAAGCTTTCCCACTTCTCCCAGTATCCCGAAGGCACCCAGTTCGTGTCTTCTTATGTGGAACCGCGCCGTGCGTGGGGCCAGATTGATAAGGTTATGTTTTTTGGGTTGCAGATAGAGCTGGCCAAACTGGCCGGACGTGTTGTCACACAGGCGATGCTGGATGAAGCGATACCGTTTCTGAAAGCCCACGGTTTCGATATTTTCATAGATGGCTGGCAGTATATCATCGACGCTTACGATGGTCGTCTGCCGATCCTGATCGAAGCCTTGCCCGAAGGCACCCTTGCGCCAGTATCCATCCCGCAAATCCGGATAGAGAACACTGATCCGAATTGCTATTGGTTGGTTTCTTACCTCGAAACACGCTTGCTGCGGGCCATTTGGTATCCGTCAAGTGTAGCCAGCCTGTCTTACTTTGTGATGAACAGTATCCGCGACCGGCTTGCGTTAACTGACGGTGATCTTGCGGGTGCAGAGTTCAAGCTGCATGATTTCGGTGCACGTGGCGCGACATGCTTTGACGCGGCTGGCATCGGTGGGGCGGCGCACCTTGTCAGTTCTTTGGGTACCGACACTATTGCTGGATTGGTCTACGCACGTAATTTCTATGGGGCTGACATGGCTGGGTTTTCTATTCCCGCCAGCGAACACTCCACCATGACTGCGGCGGGCGAAGACGGCGAATTGGACCAGATGCGGCGGTTTTTGCTGCAGAACCCGGAAGGGATCATCGCCTGCGTCAGTGATAGCTACGATCTGATGCGCGCGGTCAAAGACTACTGGGGTGGTGCGCTGAAAGACGACGTTTTGGCCCGCGATGGTGTTCTGGTTGTGCGGCCCGATAGTGGCGATCCGCTAGAGATTGTCCCTGACGTAATCGAAGCACTGATGGCCAAGTTCGGGTACAGCCTTACCAAACAAGGTTACCGCATTTTGCCTGAAAAGGTCCGTGTGATCCAAGGGGATGGTGTTAACAAAGACTCTATCTTGGAGATCATGGATGTGATGATTGATCGCGGCTTGGCGATTGGAAACATCGCGTTCGGGATGGGCGGCGGTCTGCTGCAAAAGGTTGATCGCGATAGCTTTGGTTACGCGATGAAGGCGTCCGCGATTTTCTATGACGACAAGTGGCACGACGTGTTCAAAGACCCGATCACTGCAAAAGGCAGCAAGACTTCCAAGAAAGGGAAACAAGGCGTGATGCGGTCCGATTCAGGCGCGTTTGTCGCTAGACGAGCGGCAAACATACCAAAGGGTGCGGAAGCATTGGAATGTGTGTTCCTGAACGGTGAGATCAAGAAGGTGCAAACCTTCGATCAAATCCGCGCAACCGCGTGGCCCGTCGCCTAAGTGGCTATGACGAACTAGACCAGCGGCCTCTGCGGGGGCCGCTGATTTGATAAGGCAGCGTTGCCACACAGATAAACATATGCGTGGTAATTTTCCTCATTGGTATAGAATACCTTGGAGATAGTACAGATTAGCATTATACCACACAGATAAACATATGCGTGGTACACAATGGAAATGGAAATCAAAGAACACACGATGACGGCGAATTCCGCCTATATCGACCTACTTGATCTTCACCTCAGTGAAAGCCTGTCCGATATCCGCGGTATGCCGACCCAACGCATCCGCAATGGCCGCATATATTGGTACGATAGGTACCGGGTCGGGTCTGACACGAAAGAACGGTTTCTGGGCGAAGACAGCCCAGAACTGAACGCAAAGCTGAAGTCCTACAAGGCGCATAAGGACGACGCGAAAGCGCGTAAGGAACGGATGTCGTCGCTGGCGCGGATCATGACCGCTGACCGATTTATGCGGCTCGATAAAACGTCCGGGTCGCTTTTGTCGGCGATGGCAAAGGCAGGGTTTTTCCGTTTGGGCGGTGTCATCATAGGCACTTACGCGTTCCGTGCTTATGAGGGTGAGCTGGGTATCCGGCTAAGTGTAGAACAAGGGGCCTACACACAAGACATTGATATTGCGGGATTTGAACATCTGAGCGTCGCGATTTCCGAGACGGATCAGACAAGTCCGAAGGCTGGCGAAATCTTCAAGGATCTCAAATTCGAAGCGATCCCCGCGATGCCTAACGAACATATCTGGAAATGGACGCAGACCAAAGGCGAGGCCGTTGTCGAGTTCCTGGCACCGTCTTTTGGCAGCGAGGAATCCACCAAGTATCTGCCAGCGTTGGGGGTGTCGGCAAAATGTCTGAACCACCTCAACTACCTCCTTAGGGATCCCATCGATGCGGTTTTGAACTACGGATCCGGCGTACTCGTCAAAGTCCCGTCGCCGCAGCGGTACGCTATTCATAAGTTGATCGTGTCAGAGCGCAGGGCCGAAGGGCCAAGCCCGATCAAAGCCCGCAAAGACCGGATGCAGGCCGAATTGTTAATCAGCGTTTTGGCACAGGAACGACCAGACGCGCTTTGGGAGGCTTATCAAGAGGCATTAAGCGAGGGGCCCAAATGGGTCGCGCGTCTTGAAAGTGCATTGCAGAAGATGCCAAAGGTTTCGGGCGTTTTGAATGGGCTGAAGGGCGTGGAAGTTTGACCCTTTAGCAAACGGCTGTTTTATTTGCCGATGGCTTGTCCACATTCAAACTAATGAAGTGGGCTATTCTGTGTAACACGATTCTGTTTCTCTGTGGCGTTTGCGGTCACCGATGGTGTTAACGGAAAAAGTGCCGATTCGAATGTCACGGTCGCTACTTTGATGGTCGAGTTCGGCAATTTTTGGCCGCGCATTCAATGCAAGACTTGGTCAACATCCAAACATTATGGCTGGCCGTCAGAGCTCAATTTTCTTTTGCATTCGTCCGCTGGGCGACTTTTTTTTATTTGGGGGAGTTATCGCGTTTAACAATGTATAACATTTATTTAGACTTTTATTTCCAAATGCTTATCGCTACTTATGAGTTTCAAAAAGCATAAAAATACAAGCCAAGGATGTGATTCGAAGCGCTTCTCATATCGCGCTTTGACAAAAGTCTTATTGCCTAAAAATTTGTCATAACAATTCGGGATTCTGTGCCTTCATAGCAGGCGGTTAAAAATAACTTGCGATCCGTGCTCTCTCAGGCAATCATGTTAACTATTAGTAAGCTTTATGACGCCGCGGTCTTATTTTGGGCCGAATTCCGTCAATTATTAAATTTTTTAGGTGGTTAGGAAATGTATCATTTCGATTTCACTCAGACATCCAATTTGTGGACAACACAATCTAAAACTAAGCGCGCATTCGATATTTTTGTAGCAGCGACAATGCTTGTTCTCTTTGCGCCATCAATGCTGCTTATCGCAATTTGCCTCTTTCTGGTCAGCCCTGGCCCCGTCATTTATGCACACAAGCGGGTCGGGAAAGGCAATGTACCGTTTTATTGCCTCAAGTTCAGAACAATGGCGATCGACGCCGAGCAACGTCTCGAGGATTTACTTAACGCTGACCCTGAAATGCGTCGAGAATGGAAACAGACACGGAAATTACGGCATGATCCTCGAATTGTAGCCGGAATTGGAAATCTGTTGCGTAAATCAAGCCTTGATGAACTGCCGCAGATCATTAATGTTTTATGCGGTGATATGAGTATCGTTGGCCCGCGCCCAATCGTTGAAGATGAACTTGCGCACTACGGCGGCTTTAAAAATGCTTATCTTTCGGTGCGTCCCGGACTTACAGGTCCGTGGCAGACATCAGAACGGTCGGATGGATCATATGTATCTCGGGTGATGAAGGATGTGGATTACATCTACAATGCGAGTTTGCGCACCGATATTTCACTAATCTACACGACTGCGAGTAAGTTGGTAAACTTGCGGTTGGGTGGCGCTTACTAGTCAGGATCCTTTGGGCAGACGTCCGGCACTCAAGGCGGGGTCGGTTTCTGGGTGATCTGCTGAAAAGGCGAGATAGGAGTCAAGTAGAACAAGCGGCCCGCTGACGAGCCAAGCGGCGAGTAGCCAAATCCAAATTGCCCCCCCGAAGTTAAGGCCTAGAAATGGAAACAGTACTAACAATGAACCTGTAATTCCAAGGACACGACAATAGTGCATGTTTTCCTGCCTTTGCGACCCAACCATCTAAATTGGCGATAGATTTTTGTCGGTCTTATTGTTTGCTTCGATGGTCACGACCTTAGGGTTTCAAATGTACTTTCCAAAGCGTTTTGTAAAAAAGGTAAAAGGGGTGTGACATTATCGTGGTGGCGTGGCGAACATATTCCAGGCGGCGCAAGTGGCAAATTTATCGAAATTGTCGACGGATCGGGCCGTCTGCGGTAATCTGAATGTAAAGATATAATTCAAAGCGTGTATTTTGATGCTTTGATCAAGACCTAACATCATGCGCTGCGTGATGAATTTATTTTACGACTATTTGTACCGAGGTAATTAGTACATGGCGGAAGATACTAAGAAACTGGCGCTTGTCACAGGTGCTACGGGGTTCACTGGAGGGCGGCTGGCAGAATTGCTGGTCGCACAAGGCTACTGTGTCCGTGCCATGGTCCGAGAAACAGATGGCGCGGCGGCACACTCTTTGCGTGGGCACGGCGTCGAGACAGTCCAAGGGGATTTGACCGATACAATCGCGATCAAAGACGCGATGCAAAGCGTTACACATCTCTTTAACATCGCAGCTGCCTACCGTGATGCCAGTCATCCAGATGATTACTATTTTCAAGTGAATAGAGACGCTGTGCGTGACTTAATCGGCGCCGCTGAAAACGCCAGAGTTAGGCGCATTGTCCATTGTTCGACTTGCGGCGTTCATGGAGACGTGAGCGAAATTCCCGCTAACGAACAAACAGCGTTTCGGCCCGGTGACGTTTATCAACGTTCGAAACTAGAAGGCGAAGAGATTGCGCGCGAAGCTATGGCACGTGGCGTGCCCATCTCGGTGATCCGCCCAACTGGTATCTATGGTCCCGGTGATCTGCGATTTCTAAAATTGTTTCGCACTGTCGAAAACGGGACATTTCGAATGTTTGGTGACGGTGACATCGCGTACCATATGACGTACATCGACGACATTGTGCAGGGCTTAATTCTAGCAGCCGAACATCCTGCCGCGATTGGTGAAGTTTTCCTAATCGGGGACGAAAACTATACCACTCTCAATCGTTTGGTCGCCGAAGTTGCACGCGTTCTCGATGTTGCGCCACCACGCGGTCATTTGCCCGTTGCACCGCTGATGGCAGCCGCCGTTGTTTGCGAAGCAATCTGTAAGCCTTTTGGCATTGACCCACCTCTGCACCGACGGCGCGTGTCCTTCTTCACAAAAGCCCGCGCATTTTCAGTGGATAAAGCCAAACTAATGATCGGATTTCAGCCGCAGACGAGCCTTTCTGATGGATTGCGTCTAACTGCAGAGTGGTACCGCGACACCGGCAAACTGCCGCCTGCTAAGCCAAAGCGTGCAGCATGACTGCATCTGTGATTCCAGATATCGGGTCGCCCGATGCCGACTTGGACCCTTCAGGCGATAAGTATGCTCAGCGTTTTGCCGGTCCGGTGGGGGGATATTTGCTGTCACGTCAGACAGAAGCGTTGCTTGATCTTCTCAAGGATATGCCAAATGCGACTGTCCTCGATATCGGCGGAGGTCACGGACAATCCGCACGTCCGCTATTGGCAGCGGGACACAAAGTCACAGTCATGTCGAGCAGTCGTGCGGCGTGGGGTCAGATCGCCGACCTTGACCACCCCGAACTTGAACGAACGGTAGGACCGCTATTGGAATTGCCCTTTGCCGACAAAAGCTATGACGTGGTGCTGGCCTTTCGTATGATGGCCCATGTTGGCAATTGGCAGCAACTTTTGGACGAAATGACCCGGGTCTCGCGGCGTGCGGTGATCATCGATTTCCCGCTGCCTGGCGGGGCTAACTTGGCAAAACCAGCGCTTTTGTGGGCGAAGAAGCGGGCAGAAGGGAACACCCGCGACTACGCAACAATGGCTAGGCGCGATGTGCATAAGCACCTTAACGTGCGCGGTTTTGGCATCAAAGGTGAGGTGGGGCAATTTGTCATGCCGATGGTCGTCCACCGGACCATGAAATCACCATTTGTTTCGCGAACCACCGAGGCCGCGTTTCGAGCGATTGGATTGGACCGTGTCACGGGGACGCCGGTGGTTTTGCGCGCGGATCGCATGCCATGACTCGAATCGAGAACAGCAATTCCAATGCCGCGCCGGACAAGGACCGAGTGCTTGAGCAACTTCAAGAAGAAGGATCTGCTTTGGCAAAATACCAAACCTTCTTTGTTGGCAAACCCGGTTTTTGGCCATTTTTGAGATACGAATTCGCAACGTCTTTGGCGGGAGGCTTTCCTGGAGCTGCTGGCTATGCATTGCGAAAGGCATTGTATCCCGGATTGTTTGGTAAGACTGGTCGGGGTGTCAACTTCGGGCGCAATATCATTCTGCGCTGCCCGCCGCGTATAAACCTTGGCTGTGGTGTGGCTATCGACGATAATTGCACATTGGACGCACGGGGTGCCGCACAAGAAGGGGGATTGTCGATAGGTGACAACACGCTCCTTGCGCGCGATGTGATAGCCGTGGTGAAACAAAACCACCTGATAATTGGAAAGAGTGGTTCGATTGGCAGCCAAACCACGCTGTCCGCAGTGTCAGGAATACGGATCGGCGATCACGTCATTATAGCCGGTCAATGCTATATCGGAGGTGGGCGCTACCGCACTGATCTTGATGCTGGTCCAATGGTCCTACAGGGTCTTGAGACGCGCGGCGAAGTGGTGATCGGCAATGACGTCTGGATTGGTGCCGGGGCACGGATCCTTGATGGGGCGCGAATTGGCGACGGAGCCATCATTGCAGCAGGGGCTGTCGTCAATGGCGACGTACCTGCAAACGAAATCTACGGCGGTATCCCGGCGCGCTACATCTCCAGTCGCAAGTCTAGCGCAGAGGTGCTCAAGTGACCGCGAATTTGCCCGAGAAGTTGACGCGCCAGAGCGGTGGGCCGCTGAAAAAGTATCTTTTGCGCGTTGTGGGCAGCGAAAAAATAGGTCGGCTTATCCTGCACGAAGCAGTGACAATGTTTGTGTCACCAATACCGGGCGCATTGGGATTGGCCCTACGGCGATTATTCTTTCCGTTGCTCATTGGTGATTGCGGCCGCGGCGTTGCATTTTCGCGCGGCATCGTCTTGCGCTGCCCCAGCCGTTTGTCGGTGGGTGATGGCACGATGATCGACGACCGTGTCTTTTTCGATATCAAGAGCAGCGAAGCATCGCTGGCATTGGGTGCGCGTAACCAAATCATGCACGCAGTTCATTTTGAGACTGGATACGAAGGCAATATTACGCTTGGCGATGATTGTTTTATCGGGGCATTTGCCATTCTGAACGGACATGGCGGCATTAAAATTGGGAATAATGTGCTGATTGCTGGCCATTGTCATATCGTCGCCGGTAACCACCGATTTGAAGATCCCAGTGTCCCGATCACTGCCCAAGGCATTGACAGCCAAGGTATCACGATTGAAGACGATGTCTGGCTGGGTGCTGGTGTAAAAGTTTTAGACGGCATCACAATTGGACGCGGAAGTATTATATCCGCTGGCGCTGTGGTTAACCGTGACGTTCCGCCCCTGAGCATCATGGCAGGCGTCCCGGCACGTTTCTTGCGCAAGCGGGGAGAGGGCCCCATTCCCGCCGACGGACAGGCGGCCCCTTCATGACCGCGACCACGAAAAGCACGCTGCGCACCTATGTGCCGTTAATGATCAAGATCGCCGTGAGCCTTGGTTTGATCGCATATCTGCTATTTATCCAAATTGAAAACGTTGGTGATATCCACAGCGCAGTGTCACAAGCGGACCCATATCTACTGTTTGTGGCGTTTTCTTTGAACGTTATCGGCTATTTGATGTGTTCTTGGCGTTGGCAGATCTTGTTGCGTGCGCAACAGTTTGCAGCGCCACTGATTGAACTCATCCGCGCCTATACGATCGGTATATTTTTCAACTCATTTCTTCCGGGCGTCATGAGCGGCGATTTGATGCGTGCACTGGATATTTCAGATCGGGTGCCATCTTACACAAGGTCGTTCCTCATTCTGTTTGTTGAACGGCTGACGGGAATGTTTGGTCTGCTACTTCTGGCCATTATTGCGATGCCGCTGATTGGCTGGGATGTGGTATCGGAAACAGGAATTGGCTGGATACTACTGGCCGTCGCTGGCATCCTTTGCACGTTGACCGCCATTTTTCTAAGCGGTCAGATGCGTGCGGTGGCTTCACGGATGAGCCGTCTTCGCGGCCTTGGATGGATGAAAGGGATCGTCGAAAAGATAAATGAGACGTCAATGCTGTTTGCCGCGCGGATG
Organism: Loktanella sp. F6476L; assembly: GCF_023015725.1. NCBI lineage: Bacteria > Pseudomonadati > Pseudomonadota > Alphaproteobacteria > Rhodobacterales > Roseobacteraceae > Loktanella > Loktanella sp. F6476L. The sequence continues at coordinate 14,125 of NZ_JALKAR010000022.1, forward strand.
CGCGTCATCTATGGTTGTATCGGAATTTCGGTTATCTTTCAGGCCAATGTGGTGCTTCACTACTGGTTGATTGGTGAATCACTTGGCATTGACCTACCGTTCGCAGTTTATTTCGCCATCATTCCGGTTTCTCTCTTTCTTATGATGATACCGGCGTCGGTGAACGGGATCGGTATTCGCGAACAGGCTTTCATATTTTTGTTCGGGCAATTTGGTTTGGCGGCAGAACTTGCTGTTTCACTTGCTTGGATCGCGTTTGCCATGGTGCTCTTGCAAGCTGTCGTTGGTGGGATCGTTTTTTCGCTGCGGCGCAAACGATCAAAGCATGCGGCGGTCAGATTATGATGTGTAAAGGCTCACCAATCCAACGATACCACCACGCGCAACCTTTGGAAGCATTGCGACGTCACAATGAGAATGCGCATGTCAGAGCTTGAAGAAAGGTTGACGAGATCGCACGAAATGCTTGCTGGATCAGATGATTTGACCAACAGGGGCAATATGCGGCGGGTTTGGATTTCGATCGGGATTATTCTGGCGGCATTGGTGACACGGGTGGGTCTGCTGGGAGCCCCTGCCGAATTTGACGAATTTTATCACTATATCCCAGCACTTGGGTGGCCGGAAACTGGCGAACTGCGCATCCTTGATGGCAGTTACACGCGGGCGTCGGCCTATACATTAGCTGTTGCACGATTTCTTGACGTGACGGGTCAGAATAGTCTGTTTGCAGCGCGCCTTGTTTCGCTGCTTCCCGGGCTGCTTTTACCTTTGGTATTGTTCTGGTGGGTTCGTGCGCATGTGGGTGAAACCGCTGCAGTCATTGCAACAGCCTTCGCTATTTTGTGGCCTCAAGGCATCTTGGAATCGCAGTTGCTGCGGTTCTACTCGCTTCATGTCTTGCTCTTCTTTGCCGGTGCAGTCTCGGTTTATGCCGCTGTCATAGAACAAGGACCGCTGCGGTGGGTTCAGGCCATTGCTGCAATTGGATTTTTAGGGGCAGCGATGGCCTTACAGATTACGACATTCGTTGCCTGTGGTGGAATTGTCGTTTTTTTGGTCGGGCATGTGCTGTTGCGATTGCATCCATCCAGACGCTGGGTCTGGGGGATCGGTAGTCTCGTTCTGATCGTGGTTGCGCTCGTGACTGTTTGGCCGACCGGCGCGCTTGATCAGGCCTGGGCGTTATACCGGTTTTCACCTGATCACGCGATCGCAACGCGTGATTATGCCGCGTACTACCACAACAGCCTGCGTCGCGCCTATGAAACCTTCTGGCCGCTTTTCCCGGTGGCTGCCCTATTCGCGTTACGCCTGAATGCACGGCTGACTTGGTATTGCGTTGCTGTCTTTAGCACGGTGCTGGTGGTGCAGTCGTTTGGGGCGATGAAAGCGGATAGATATATTTCCGGCGCGATGCCGTTCTTTTTTGTGATCTGGGGAATGGCGGCGGTGCAGATTATGCGGGTTTGCCGCCCATATTTATCTTCGGTTGCAATGTTGGGCTGCACTGGCTTCCTTATGGCGTCGAATGGTTTTGTGATATCTTCAGCAAAAATGGCATTGGGGGGCGGGTATGACGCACGATTTCGACAAGATTTCTCGGGCGTGTCCGACCTGCTGGCATCATTGGATGACGACATTTTCGTAGCCACTACTCACGAATTGCACATGGTAGTGGAAACCGGTGGCTATAACATTGATGTCCGTCAGCAAGCGGGATGGGAAGCCGAATTCGATCCGAACGCTATCTTTGGACTTGATCCGCGCACGGGGCGCTATGCCGTCAGGGGAGAGGCGGGTTTGGAAATGCTATTAGGCTGCGTGCAGTCCGGCGTGATGATCACGGTTAATAATGTCTGGCAAGGAGAGCGTATTGGTGAACCATTTCGTCGTGCCGCTGCGGCGCAGGATGTTTCTTTCGATGTTATAGCTGCAGGCATGCTTGTCGCGGTTCACTGGCAGACGGTTTTACTAAAAACGCCGCAATGTGAAGGCGTCCCTGACTTATATTATTAACCTGTTTGGTTGTTTGCGATTTGCTACTCGGAAAGAGTAGAAAATATTTCATCAACCGTTACTATCACAGATAGGTTTCGATTTGGCTGACCTTCATTAGCCGTAAGATTTTTTGTACGCCGCGTAATCATTTCGAAGATTCAACTATTTTACAAATATATGCAGGATTGTCTGCCATGCTCTATTCGCCGTCGCATCAGTTTATTTACGTCCATATATACAAAACCGGCGGAGAGTCGGTCATGGCAGCGCTGCGCAAATATTGTCCTATATATCAACGCAATCGCTATATTCGTAAATCTGTTCAGATATTTCCGGTCGCCGCACGGCCTGTCATGGATTGGCGTGCGGCGTTGGTGAACCGCCAACACATGACCGCTGAACAAATCCGTGATGTGATGCCAACCCATTTGTTTGATGCTGCGACTAAATTTGCCTTCGTGCGCAATCCTTGGGATTGGCAGGTGTCGGAATATTCTTACGCACGTCAATCATCGGCACACCCCCATCATGATCAGGTGCTTGGTTTTGGTGATTTCGAAACATACATCCGGCACAAGTGTGAAAATGACACGCGTCTGCAATGTTCATTCATCTATGACAAAACCGGGAAGCGTTTGGTGCAATATATCGGGCGATTTGAAGCATTGAACGATGATTTCACCCGGATATGTGCGGAACTTGGACTTACGGAAAGCCTACCCCACGTGAATGCATCCAAGCGCAAACGTGACTGGCGGTCGTATTACGATGACAAGACGTATGATATGGTCCGCGAGGCCTACAGTCTTGATATCGAAACCTTCGGGTATTCGGAAAGCAGCACATCGGCACATGTGATTCCGGATCACCTCAACGCTCCGGCGGGGTGGCACGAATTACCGGTTGGCGCGATCGCCTGACGCGACACTTCATGTGGCTCTGTTTTTTAGCCAGCTGGACGTCGCGCCAGATAGATTGTGTCGCCCCGTGTCAGGGCATAACGCGCGGCCTGAGCACCATCGGCGACGACCAATTCCAGATCAAATCCTGCCGCGCGAATGCGGTCTTCGATATCACTCCCGAAGAACAGAACATGGTCCGCCTGCCCAAAGTGGCGATGTCGCGCGTCTGGAGTCATAATTGACGCATCTTCATAGCTCTCGGGCCACGAATGGACGACTGGAGTTGTCAGCATCGCTAGACCACCAGGGCGTAGAATGCGCCGCAGTTCGGGCAGCGCTTTGCTATCGTTCACATGTTCTAGCACATGGTTCGCCATTACGGTGTCCACTGACGCGTCTGGCAGTTCAATATTCTCCATGTCCAACACCAAATCAGCGCGGCCCGGCGTAATATCCGCAGTCCGATACTGCGTACTGCGCGCACGCAATTCTGTTTCTAGACAAGCCTCTGGCGCAAAATGCAAAAAGCTTCCAAAGCCGCGCTGGGGTGCCGACCCGTCGAGCCAGTTCTTGATAAATCGATGTCGTTCTCGGGAATGGCAGTCAGGGCACTGGCCATCAAAGCGGATCGCATTAGAACCGAATATGGGATCGAAATGTCCCTTATATCCGCAAAGAGAACATTCGTAGGATTGCTGTTCACCGGCCGGACGAGACTTTTCGACAAATTCTTTGATTACGCGTTCACGACGATATTGCGACATGCGGGACGCCAATTGCGTGACGGCTTGCATGCCAATCTTATTTATTGTTTTCAATTGAAGGTTTCTCCCATGTGTCGCGATGCAAATCCGGGGTGGCGGGACGTGGTTCAAAGTTCCGACGGGTGTTTGGTTGTGCCATGCCAATCTGAGGCATAATTTTTTCGGTCATAAAGCGCGATAACTTGCGTTCAAATGCAGGACGACTGAATTCGCTTTGCACCCTGATTTGTGCAGCATTTGCGAGCCGCGACCGCAGTGACGGATCGTCAATCAAAGCAGTGATCCCGCGGGCCATGCTGGCCGCGTCGGGGTCGACCAACATTGCAATATCGTCGTCCAGTACCTGCGTGTGCGTCGGTAACCGCGTCGCCAATAGGGGGCGACCCGAATCGAGATAGCTGTAAACTTTCATCGGCGTATTGCGGCCTTTGGTGCGCGGCGACGCCACGATGGTTGCCTGCGCGAGATACCGTCCAATTTGCGCGACAGGACGGGGGCCAAGGATCGAAACTTGCGCGGTTATGCCTAGTTTTTGGGCACGTTCGCGTAGCGCGGATATATGCGCCGGCGCTCCGCCGATAATGACTAGCTGTGCGATAGCACCCTTCGCAACTGCGGCGGCAAAGCCGTCTAACAACAGATCCACGCCCTGATAAGCTTCCAAATTTCCGACATACATGATGACTGGAACATCAAACTGACAATCCTCGGGCACCGGCAAGGACGGGGCGTCATCGGTTAGCGGAATGTCTTCGAGTGTTTGGATGGGAAGGTCGGGCGCATGGGCGCGCGTAATATCGGCAAGCGCACGGCAACAGGTGATCGCGCCAATTGCTCCGCGGGCAGCGCGGCCTTCGGCGCGTTCGAATAGCCGTACAAGCCAACTCGGTAAATTGAATTTGTCACCTAACTGCTCTGGAATAGAGCTGTCGATATCGCAGATATAAGGAACACCAAAAAAGCGGCGTAGGACCAGCGCAATATATGCCGACTCTTCGACAGCAATCACAAGATCGTGCCGTCCCCGCCTGATTAGAGTGGCAGCTTTTGGCAGCATGACGATATCGGCAATTAGTTTCCGAATGGAAAACCCAGGGCCAATGTCTGAGAGGAAACCCAAATGAGGAATGCGATGAACATCGACGCCGTTGATATCCAACTGCTTTCCGCCGGGGAACACTAGTAAATCAATGTGGTGGCCTTGCTTGGCCAATGCGGTCGCTAAATTGCGCACGGCAATAGGCGTTCCGCGTTCGATGAAAAAGGGCTGTGGCGCAAGTATCAGTACATCCATCAAAACCCCCTCGAAAGAGTAGCAATCGAGCCGAAATATCCTGAATACAAATGCTCTGAATGGCATGTGCATATGGATTGATTCTTGGGCCAGAAAAATTGGCCGCTCACGTGTCGCAGGGACATCATGCTAAAAGTCACTCGCTCAAAAAATAATACGTGGGCGACAATAACTTGCCCAACATGATTATTGCGCGTTCGGGGCATTACGGCAAGAAAAACATGATCTAGGCTATCAGCTGCTTCATTCATGATCAAAAAATATGCACTAATTCGATTGAATCTTTTCAGGTATTGTATTGTTTTTAATCAAACCATTGCGCAGTTTAGGCATGTCGGCGATGCTGGATGGATAGCCTGAGCGGAGAAAAGAATGCAGAATATCGATGCAGGGTTAGCGCCAATCTGTGCAGATCAAGCAGCGGATTTAGGCCTGCATGGTCCGTCTAAAGCCCATTGTTTTGACTTTGTAATTTTGCGCCTGCATCAGTTTAGGACATGTTAATTTGAAGCGAAAATCAGCTTCACGGCCTACATTCTTTGCGAACGTCAGCGCCATGGCGGGTGGTCGGGTTTTGTCGATTGTCGCCCAAATACTGATTCTGCCGATTATTGCGCGCTATCTCACGACATCCGAATTTGGCGCTGTGGCGCTGGCTATGGGCATAGTCGTTCTGGCCCAATTGCTAAGCGACGGGGGCCTAGGTAAATCCTTGGTACGGCGACCCGATTATGTCGCGGAAGAATGGGATAGCGTGTTTTGGCTGTTGGCTGGAATCGGCACTTTGCTGAGCGCCGTTCTATTCATGACCGCACCGCTGTGGGAGGCACTGTTTGCGATGCCCGGTCTGACCGAGTTGATACGGGTCCTTTCTATTATTCCCATGATCCAATCGCTTTCGGCTGTCTTCAATGCGGCACTAGAGCGCGACGATCGCTTCGTGTTGTTGGGTGGCTTACGTATCGTTTCCGTCATACTCAGCCTTGGTGCTGCAATTGGGCTTGCGACGAACGGTTTCGGGGCGTGGAGCCTTGTCATGCAGCAAATCGTGCTCTTCACAACACTTACCATCGGCGCAGTGATCGCAAGCCCGTTTCGTCCGCGGCTACGGCTCAGACCCAAGTGGCTCAGGGGGCACCTGCGGTTTGCGCGCGATACGGTCGGAACTTCGCTCGTGTTTACACTGCAGCGACAGGCGCCAATCATGATGCTTGGTTTTGTGTTGGGTGCGGGGCCGCTTGGGCTTTATTCGATGGCACTGCGGTTGCTGCGATTGCCCGAACTCGGTCTGGCCGGACCGGCTTCACAGGTCGTGTTTGTGCGGATGGCGCGGCGATCCTCGGACCCTGCAGGCATTGGTGCCCTCTACCTCGCGGCACTCCGCCTGCTTGCTTTAGTCATTGTACCGGGTATGTTCTGTCTTGCTGGGTTTGCGCCCGAATTGATTCCACTCTTGCTGACCGATCGGTGGGGGAACGTTGCGCTTATCTTCGCGCTGGCAGCACCAGCTTTTGCGATCGAATCGACGACATCGATGGCAGGTATGGCCTTTCTCGCGGCGGGGCAGACGACGCTGAGATTGCGGATGGCAACCGAACGCGCAATCCTGCAGATCGCGACGATCGCAATTTCGGTGCCATTCGGCATTAATGCTCTGGCGTTTGCGCTGTCACTCTTCGCAATAATCTATACGCCACGGTTATGGTGGTACGCCGGACGAATAGCCCCATTTTCGCGAAAAAAAGCATTAGGTGCAATTGCTTGGCCGGTTCTATCAGGCATTTTCATTTGGCTGATATTAGCAATGCTCGTTTCTTCGCTTGAAAACCAAACTGCCGTATTTTTGTTTGTTCTCGCTATTGGAATGGCGGTAATTGGTTGGGTGCTTGCTGCACTGCCCCAATTAAGCGAATTGCGAGGTGCAATCGCATTATTTCGCAAAGACGAAGGCACCGTCGCGCAAGTTAAAGATTCAACCTGAAATTGTTAGCCGTCTATACGGATCCGTAAAACTTGCCGTATTGCGAAACCAAAAGTATCATGTGAGTCTAATTTTTTCGATTTCTTTAAGACTAATATATTTTTGTAAACGCCTTTAGGAGGTAAGTTGTGTTCATAGACACTCTAGATTCGCTGGATTCCAATTTTTGGTCTGTTTCCGACTTTTCTGTCGATGCCAGCTGGAACCACACTGCATGGAATGCCGATTACTTACAGCTGTCCCAAGGTGAAGTGAGCCTGAATTTCGACGGCGCCGATTCCGGTACAAAAGATTTTACCGGAGCCGAGTTGCAGTCGCAGCAATTCTTTGGCTACGGCTCTTATGAAATTGTCATGGCACCATCGGATACCTCCGGCGTCGTGTCGTCTTTTTTTCTATATAACAATACGTTCTTCGGCGGTTCACAGCACAACGAAATCGACATTGAATTCTTGGGTGATGACACGACGCAAATTCACCTCAACTATTACTACGATGATCAACGGCTCGGCGCGACACAGACTGTTGTCGTCGACCTAGGGTTTGATGCGGCGGCTGAACTCCATGCATATCGCATTGATTGGATGCCCGACGGCATCTCTTGGTACGTCGATGATGCGCTGATTTTCAATGTTGCGGCGGCGACTGCGCCTGTCCCGATTCCAGACGAAGGCATGAAAATGTTCATGAACATCTGGAGCGGCGGTGCCGATTTGGAAAATTGGCACGGGCCTGTTGCACCAGACGCCACCGGCACGGCACGCTACGATTCCGTCAGTTATACGCCTGTTTTGGCCCCGGTTGAGGGCACTGAAGGAAAAGATCGACTGAAAGCCGTTCCATTTATGCCTACGATCATGCACGGCTATGGCGGTGACGATGGATTGCAGGGCGGAGACACCGACGACTTCGTCTATGGCGGTACGGGCCGGGACTGGATCATGGGGCATGGCGGAAATGACGTGCTGGACGGTGGTGAGGGCCAAGATGTTCTTGGTGGTGGTACAGGTGCGGATGTTTTTCAGTGGGACGTCGCTTCGCTTGGGGACTGGCGGGACCGCATCGATGATTTCACCCCATCTGAAGGTGATGTGATCGATATCTCTGCGATTTCCGCAGCTTATGGCTGGGATGCTGCGGCCGCAGAAGCTGCAATTACGGTTTTGGTCAGCTCGCGCGGGACCAAAATCAATATTGAAGTGCCTGACATGGGATTGCTCCCGCTCGTAGAACTACGTGATGTTACGCCGGCTGAGATTTCGGTTGCAGCGGGGACGTTGCGGTTGGTGGCGGGGCCTCCTCCGGGATCTGCGGATGACGATGGGAACATGGCGCTGGCTTTGGGTGCTGGCATGACCGATGCCACAATTGCACCGGGCGAAGAGACCGCCGTGACGCTTGATCTGACCGGTCTTGATGCTGACGCCACCGCAACGGTGACGATCCTTGACGGGGCGGGCGGGTCTGTTTCAGCCCCGCTGGCCGCAGACGGCACAGCCACGCTCGACGTCAGCGCTCTGGCCGACGGCACAGCCACAACCCGCGTCACCGCAACAGACGCAGAAGGCAACACAACAACACTCAACGGGCCTGCTTTGCTGCTTGATTTTGCACCGGATACATCTGCGGATGAAGACGGCAATCTTGGGATCACGGCACCCGATCTGGCGATTGATGCCACCGAAGTTGCAGCTGTGACGCTGACAGCCACAGGTCTGG